>JAISBK010000099.1 GCA_031266255.1 Treponema sp. | reverse complement strand
CTGGATACGCGCTTCTATACTGGCAGGGACCTGCCTTTGTATTGCCGCCTCTTTGCAGCAAATAGGGCTTATTTACACCACTGCCGGACATTCCGGGTTCATCACCGGCTTATATGTGGTGCTCGTCCCTCTGTTCGGCATAGCCCTGAAAAGAAAGACCGGACTACCCACCTGGATTGGCGCAGTATGTACCCTCATTGGGCTTTTCTTCCTCAGTGCCGCAGAGAATATGGGAGCTATCAATCCTGGAGATGTGATGACCGCGGTGGGAGCTATTTTCTGGACCTTCCATGTCCTTTTGATTGATCGTTTAGTGCAAAAAATCGATCCCCTCATCCTGTCAGCAGGACAATTTGCCTGGTGCGGTACCTGTTCCTTGGTCCTTGCTTGTATAGGTACCGAATCCTTCTCCTTATACGGGGTGATGCAAGGACTGATTCCCCTGCTCTATGGCGGATTGGGATCCGTGGGCATTGCCTACACCCTCCAAGTGGTAGCCCAGCAGGATGCTCCTCCTGCCCATGCCACGATCATCCTCTGCCTAGAAGGGGTCTTTGCCGCGCTAGGAGGGGTTATCATTCTTTCAGAACCTTTGGGTTCATGGACAATTCTGGGTTTCAGCTGTATGTTCTGCGGTATGGTAGCCACTCAATGGGAGTTTATTACAGGACATACTAACGTCTCCCCAGATTAGGTAACAAAATCGGTAAAAAAGATGGACAAGAACAGGGTTCCACCCCTACAGGATAAGCAGGTACGGCTCTTTACCAATGATCGAGAAGGGATATTGCTCAGGCGACCTAACCGCTTCCTCATCATCGCCCAAGATGGTGCAGAGGAACTGGTATGCCATTGTCCCAATCCAGGCAGGCTCCTGGAATTCCTCTTTCCCGGAGTGAGGCTCATCCTGGAAAAACGGCAATCTATCGGGAGGAAGACCGGTTCTGCACCCAAGACCAACTGGACCGTCGGGGGGGTCTATCACCGAGAGGGAGTGGCGCCCCTTTTTGCAGCTCGGGCAAATCACGTGGCGGAAGCCCTGATCCTGAAACAAATCATCCCTGGTCTCAAAGAACTGCACCCTGAGTATACGGTTGGTTCCTCCCGGTTTGACTTTATGGGACGTGATGCAGCAAACAGGGTCCATTTGATTGAGGTGAAGGCGTGTTCCCTAGTGGAACATCAGGTAGCTATGTTTCCCGACGCGCCCAGCGTCCGGGCTTTGAAGCATCTGGAAGAATTGGGGGCTCTGAGCGCCCAGGGGTATTGCGGTCATGTACTGTTTGTCATTGTTCACGGCAATCCCCAGGTATTCATCCCGAACTTGCATACGGATCCGCGCTTTGCTGCTGGACTTAGCCGCTGGGCCAGTACCGTCCAGATCCATGCCAGCCTCGTCCACTGTAACGCGCAAGGCGAGGTACGTCTGGTCGCTCCTTCAGTGCCGGTGGATCTCCAGCATGGGGAATTGGCTGAACAAAACCGGGGAAATTATCTGATACTCCTTGAACTGTCCGAAGAAAAGGTCCTGCGTGTCGGGTCTCTGGGAACCCGTACCTTTGTCCCGGGCTGGTACGTGTATACCGGGTCTGCGCAAAAAAACCTATCCCACAGGATCAACCGGCATACGGAAAAAATGCGAAAAACCCAACACTGGCATATTGATTACCTGAGCCCTCATACCAGCACCATAAAAGCCCTACCCATCATGACGTACCGAAACCGGGAATGTGAACTTGCGGGAAGTCTCCATGATCTCGGGGGAAAGGCAATTCCTGGGTTTGGATGTTCAGACTGTTGCTGTGAAAGCCATCTCTTTTATTTTGCCGATCCGCCGCTGGAAAGCCGGGCCTTTGTGGATCTGCTCCTTTGGTATCGAGCGCACTTTGCTTAAAGTATTGGGGTGGTAGGGTGGAGGGGCTGACCCCTCCACCTGCTTTGGTTTCATGCAGCGCCCACGCTCAGCGGGATCGAATGACCCCTCGGCGTTCACAATAGGGGTGGATCACGCAACGGGAACAGAACGGACTTATCGGCCGGCATATTCGCTGGCCATAGAGCACTAAGAGGGCATTGATACCCTTCCAATACTGCCGGGGAAGTACTGCTCTGAGGGCGGTTTCGGTTTGTTCAGGATTGGCCGATGAAACCCACCCCAGGCGGTTACTAATCCGGTGTACATGGATATCCACACAAATCCCATCCTGGTCAAAAGCTTCGGTCAAGACCAAATTCGCGGTCTTCCTTCCCACTCCAGGAAGAGCCAGGAGTTCCTCCATTGTTGCCGGTACCTGATACTGATACTGTTCCCTGAGGATGACGGCGATTTTCTTGAGATTGGCTGCCTTGGTCCGGTAAAACCCCGCAGGATACACGAGACGGATAAGGATTTCATCTGGCAGGGCCGCAAGGCTCGCCGGATCCGGGGCCTTTTGTAAAAGACCCTGAGACACGGTCAGGGTTACCGCATCCTTGGTACGAAGGCTGATGATGGTGGAAACCAGGATAGCCCATGGATCCCGCTTATAGTGTTCAGCTACGGTGCTTACTGCAGGTTCAGCCACATTCGTAGACGTTCCAGAACCCGAATCTGCCGGGGTCTCTGTTTCTTCAAGTTCCTTCCGCCATGCTTCCAAGGCTGCAACAACCGTATCCCACGTAGACGGGGGGATTGGATGGTTTATGTTCATGGTCTTTTGTATCCTAAAACCCCATAAAAATATAGG
>JAISBK010000097.1 GCA_031266255.1 Treponema sp. | reverse complement strand
GGAATCACCAGCCCTTCTAGGGCGGAGAATGAACCCAGGCGGTAGGAAAGGTGGATCAGGGGACGGGATATTTTCATGCCCAAAAGGTCGGTCATTGAGGTAAGGTCTGAATAGTCCAGGGGGTTCACCACATCCAGGGGCCCAAAGCTGTCGGCCTTACCCCAGGTGAGCTTCCTCAAGCCCCCCTCAAAGGTCAAAGAACCAACGTAGATCCGGATATAGGCTTCGTCTAGGTTGACCGGCGAGGAACCGTCCAATACCGGGGCAAGTTTCAGGTTGATCACCCCATCGGTATTAAAAGCCGAAGCCGCGAACTTGAGCTTTCCGGAAAAAATATTCCCTAAGGACGCCTGTTTGATGGAATCCGCAGAAGAAAAATCATCTCCAAAACCCAAGACCTGAGCCGACACTTCCCCAGAGATGCTCGCTCCTGGTTGAGCCGCGACCGCCGCGGTTTCATTCCCAAAACCGAACCCGACGTTCTCATCCTCTTGAGCTCCCAAAAAAAACACCGGGATGAGCAGCCATAAGCCCGTAATAATCGCAGGGGCCCTCGTAAGCATAAACCGGTTCATGGTCTTCCGGTTTCCAGAAATTTCGTGGTGAAGACCCCTTCGGGAATGGGATCATCGTACTTGAGGATATCCGCATAAATGGTAGTGGAAGTCCCGGCTGCCAGGGTACTCATTTTCGTTACCATAGGACTGAGCCTGCCCTGAACCTCTTTGAGTTCCAAGGTCTCAAACACTTTCACTAAGGTTCCCCGCCGGTCGTAGAGTTCAATCTTGTGATTCACCTTGGTGCTTTTGTCTATCCATTGGGCCATCCGGGAATACTGATAGGACCTATCCCGGGGAACCGATTCAATCACATAACATGGGTTTCCGTTGAGGGTTTCTTCCCGTAACAGGGTATGGGCATCCAAACCTACATCCCGGTCTGCAGAAGAAATATCATCGTAAGACAAGTCCGTACCCATGAAGCTGCCTGAGCCTTCAGATGCCGCGATCCGCCGTACCTTCCCCAGGGAGGGCAGAAATATCCAACGGTCATCGGCATTCCCGGGGTTCTCCATGGTAAGGAACCGGGTACCTGCCACTCCTGCAGGGCGCTGAAACTGGATAATCGTACGGTTCCCCTTGGGGCCGTCTTTGGAATACTGATCGATCTGGCGTTCACTGGTAGACCCATCCTTGGCAGTGAGCACCATGCGGGATCGGGTAGAAATGGTATCAGCCTTGATACGGTTCCGGGACTCCCGTACGAGAGCGGCTGCATCCTGAGCCTCTGCTAATACGACGGCAACTACCAATCCACCCAGTAATAGAATTATTTTTTTCATTCTATCTATACCTCTTTTTTAATTATATGCCTTTTGCGGTTACTTTGCGCTGATCCAGGCTCATCCTGGATAAACCGGGGCTTGAACAGCAGCAAGAGCGCGGGGACGATGATCAGTCCTACCAAAGCGCTCAAGATCATAGCCAGGGCAATCAGCAAGCCCAACTCCGCCAACATCGTGAATTGGGACAAAAGCAGCACGGCAAAGCCCAATCCCGTGGCCAGCGCATCCACGATGATCGCCATTCCTGAAGTCTTATAGGCCCTTTTTAAGAAATCCCCGGTTCCCCCGGAAGCCCGATATGCCCGTTTATAGGCTTCGAGAAAATGAACCGTGTAATCGATCCCAATACCCATAGATAGACTTGAAATCATCGCGGTTCCAATGTTGAGTTTAATCCTCAAGAAGCCCATGATCGCTAAGTTAATGAGGATCAGCAGGGAAAGAGGGGCAATACTGAGTAAACCCGCCGCCACCGAGCGGTTACAGACCGCCATGATCGCAAACAGGGCCACAAACGCGATGAGCAAGGAGCTCCATAGGGACTGAACCACCAGTTCGTTGAGGGACCCTTCCACTAAGGCAGAACCCCCTACGATAACCTGAACCGTATCAGGAAAATGAGCCTCAACATAGCCGTTGATCCGCTTAACGACCTGATCCGTATCCGCCTGACCAATCGTGCGCAGCTGAACCGTAGTCTTTATGGCGGTAGGTTCCAGGGGATCATTGGCATAGGAGTCTAGGTTTCCTGCAAGCAATACCAAATAATTGGAAACAAGCTGCTGGAGTTCTTCGGGACGGGTCTTTCCGTAACGGAGGGGATCCCGGGGGATCTCATAGTAGGCCGCTCCCTCATAATTCACCTGTTTCTTCATCTCCCAGACGAACCGGGAAACATCCATTGCCCGGTCCTCCCCGGTGCTCAATACCCGATCAAACAAACCTGCCAATTCCCGGGGAGTATACGCCGGGGTCTCACTTAAACCAGGGGCCTCTATTGCCTCGAAGGATGGGTATGGATCTTCCGGTTCGAAAAAAGTGCCGAACCCAAAATCCGCAGCAGCTCCGAACCCAAAATCCCCGGTTTCGGTAAGCTCGACGTGGGGTTTGAGACCCAACGGAGACTCGTCCACGTTAAACACCTGGTTGATCCGTTTTACCATATCCGTAAATCCCATGACCTTACCGGTTTCAGGAACCTTGGTCTCCAGGTAGGTATGCAGATCATCTAAGGCGCCTAAGGTATCAGGATGGAGGAGGATTTCAGGACTTTCCGCCTGAACTACCACGCTTATCACCTTGGAGCCGCCGAAATACTCCCGGATAAAGTCATCCGAGGTATTGATATCTGTATCAGGCTTAAAATATTCCAAAAACACATTGTCGATGATGAGCTTAGAGGCCCCGTACAGGGAAACCACGAGTAATACCGCAGCCACCCCCAGAACCAGATAGGTTTGCTGTGCCACCGATGCAAAGAAAACCGCGATATGGTGATTTACCCGCGACGGTTCATCTACACGGGTATTTTTGGATTTGAATTTACCCAGCACCCGAGGTCCCCAGAGGATCAAAATCGCGGGGATCAAGGTGATGGTAATGAGGAATGCCGCGGTTACCCCAAAACCGGAAAAATAACCGAATTCCCGGATGGGAAGTACCGGGGTGAAGCAAAAGGAAAAGAAGCTGACCATAGTAGTCAGGGCTGCGAGGAAGATTGGTTTGCAGATGGTCCGCATCAGGTTAATGACCAGTTCCCGATGGGCTTCCTTGCTTAGGGTACTGAAATCCAGGTTAACGGTTTCAAGATAATGGATGACGAGATGTAAGCCATAGGAACTCCCCACCGCAATGAGGATGACCGGAAGCACCGTGGAGATTACCGATAGCTTGATCCCCACCAAGGGCATGGCCCCAATGGACCAGATTACGGCTAACAAGACCGCAAGCAGCGATAAGACCACGAACCGGATCCGCCGCAAGGGCAGGTAGACAATTACCAGCACCACGGCAATCACCAGGGGAACCAACAGGAGGAGATCCTGATGGACCGCTTCATTGATTGCCGCGCTGATTACCGGCATACCGGTTACATGCACCACCGCAAGGTCCTGGAACATTTCCCGAGCTATGTCCCGGATATCCAGGAAGCTGGCCACCACATCAGGACGTCCTGCGTTTTCCGCGGTAATTTCCAAGGGTATCAGAATCTGGGTGGCGCTAAAGTCATCAGAGATCAGCGCCCGCCGGTACAGATCCCAGGAGAGAATCCGGCGCTTCAATTCCGTGATTTCTTCTTGGGTACCGGAAAAATCATCTCCTACCAGGGGTTCCACTACCACCGCGTCCCCCTCCCCGGTGATGTAATCCGTGCTTATGATCGAGTTCACCGTACCCACAATTTCGATTTCCCGGATTCGGTCTACATAGTCCTGGATTCGGGCGAGAAATTCCCGGTTAAACACGGTTCCGTATTGCCGTTCAAGTCCCACCAGGATAAAGAGGGAACTGCCGAAGGTATCATCAATATAGTTCGATACAAGCCGGGCCTCGTCCTCTTGAGGCACAAACCTAAGGTTGTTGTTGTCCAGTTCCACCCGAGGAAGCTGGAAGGCAAAAAAGATGGTCATTCCCGTGATAATTCCCACGATAAGCCAGGGATGCTTAAACAATTTTTCCATACGCTGCGGTACCTTGATTCCCTTTATAGTAAACATACGAAAAATACACGCCATGCCAAAATTCCCCTGGCAATGCTCAGGTTCCGGGTATCTTTGCGTAACATGAGGTAAGAAAAAGAACAAAGGCAACGAAGGAACGCGCATGTATCCGCATCATGCGCGTTCCTTTACAAACCCTTTTATAGAACGCGGTCAATCGGTGACGGAAAAGATGCGTTATCCAATGACCAGGTTCACCAGTTTATCCTGCACGGTGATAACCTTGACCACCTGCTTTTCCCTAAGCCACTTGCAGACCCCTGGCAGGGCCAGGGCTTGCTTTTCGAGATCTGCCTGGGATGTACCTGCTGCGGCAATGAATTTATCCCGCACTTTACCGTTTACTTGTACGACGATAGTAAGGTCCTGGTCTGTCGCGAGAGCTGGATCATACCGGGGCCAGGCAGACTTGGAGACCGTTTCAGAAGCTCCCAGCTTCTCCCATAACTCCTCTCCCAAGTGGGGAGCATAGGCGCTCACCATCTGCACCAAGGGGGACCAGAGCGTCCGGGGTATCTGGGGTAGTTTGGCAAGCTCGGTGGAATAGATCATCATGGCGCTGATGGCCGTATTGAAGTTCAGGGACTCGGTGTCTTGGCTCACCTTTTTGATGGTCTTGTGAAGAAGCCGGTTGAGGGCTTCGGTCCCCTGCTCGTCACTCAGGGGCTTTTCCCCTATGGCCCAGAGCCGTTCCAGAAACCGGGAAACCCCCACCAGCCCCGCCGTAATCCAAGGCTTACTCACCTCAAGGGGTCCCATGAACATCTCGTAGACCCGCATGGCATCTGCGCCGTAGTGCTGCACAATATCGTCCGGGTTTATCACGTTCCCCCGGCTTTTAGACATCTTCTGGTTATCCTCCCCCAGGATCATCCCCTGGTTTACGAGGCGCTGAAAAGGCTCCTGGGTATTTACCAGACCAAAGTCGTAGAGCACCTTATGCCAGAAACGGCTGTAAAGCAGGTGCAGCACCGCATGCTCCGTACCTCCCACGTAAAGATCCACTGGCGCCCAGTAATCGATCTTAGCCCGGTCTGCAAAGGCCGCGGGGTTATGGGGGTCTAGGTAGCGGAGATAATACCAGCACGACCCGGCCCACTGAGGCATGGTATTGGTCTCCCGAATGGCCGGACCGCCACATCGAGGGCAGGTGGTATGTACCCAGTCGGGTATCAGAGCAAGCGGAGATTCACCGGTACCGGTAGGGGTGTAGGACTGAACTTCCGGGAGCCGCAGAGGAAGGGCCGATTCCGGGAGGGGTACGATTGCAGACCCATGCACGGTTTGGCAGTGTTTGCAATGAACCACCGGGATAGGCTCCCCCCAGTACCGCTGCCGGCTGAAGATCCAGTCCCTTAGTTTATAGTTTACCGCCTTTTTTCCAATACCCTGTTCCTCAAGCCAAGCCGTAATCCGGGGTATGGCCTCAGCCGTGGGAAGCCCATCGAATTGACCGGAATTAACCGCCCAACCCTCAGCAGCCGTACATGCGCCCGGTTCCCCGTTGTAGCTCATGCCGGCAGAGGGCTTTTCTGGGGCAACCACCTGTACAATGGGTAACTTAAAGGTTGTGGCAAAATCCCAGTCCCGTTCATCGTGAGCAGGAACCGCCATGATGGCCCCGGTACCATAGGAGATGAGTACGTAATCCGCTATCCAGATAGGGATCTTCGCCCCGTTCACCGGGTTCACCGCAAAAGCCCCGGAAAAAACCCCAGTCTTGACCTTGGCCAGGTCGGTCCGTTCCAAGTCGCTTTTCTTGGCCGCAGCCTCTAGATACGCTTGTACTGCTTCCCGCTGTTCCGCGGTGCTTATCTTGTCCACCAACCCATGTTCTGGGGCCAATACCATGTAGGTTACGCCGAAAAGGGTATCGGGCCGGGTGGTATAAATTTCGAGTTTATCCTGGTGGCCCTCAATGGTAAACACCACATTGGCTCCTTCGCTCCTGCCTATCCAGTTCCGCTGCATGAGTTTCACCGGCTCAGGCCAATCAAGACCATCCAGGTCTGCCAAGAGCCGCTCTGCATACGCGGTGATCCTGAGTATCCATTGGCGGATGCGCTTGCGGCTTACCTTAGTCCCACAACGCTCACAGACCCCCTCTTTCACTTCTTCGTTGGCCAGCCCGGTCTTACAGGAAGGACACCAGTTGATAGGGCTTTCCGCTTCATAAGCTAAGCCTTTCTCAAAGAGCTTCAGGAAAATCCACTGAGTCCAGCGGTAGTATTCAGGACTGGAAGTATCCACTTCCCGATCCCAGTCATAAGAAAAACCTAGGGCCTTTATCTGGGAACGGAACTTGTCGATGTTTGCGGCAGTGGTAAGGGCCGGGTGTGTACCGGTCTTGATGGCGTAGTTTTCTGCAGGAAGCCCGAAAGCATCAAAGCCCATAGGGTGCAGGACTTGGTACCCCTGCATCCGCAGGTAGCGGCAATAAATATCCGTTGCGGTATATCCTTCGGGATGTCCCACATGCAAGCCCTGAGCCGAAGGATAGGGAAACATGTCCAGCACGTATCGCCGCTTCTCCCG
>JAISBK010000140.1 GCA_031266255.1 Treponema sp. | reverse complement strand
GCAAGATGGAGCCGGCTCCTTTGAGGCGCTTCACCCAGGAGACTTTGCAGGAAAGCTCAATACCCCGGGCTTGTTGAGCCTGAGAGATGCTCTGGTAATCCCGCTGGACATCCGGGATGTAGCGCAGAGCTAGACTGACCGCATAGGCAACCGAATAGTTTACCCCAATGCGGTTGAGGGAAGCAGCAAATTCACTGGGATTCGTGGTAACGATCAAGAGAATCGCCGGGGGAACGATGGTGGCGTATTTCAACAGGACGTTACATTCATAAAAAAGCTGTTCTTGGGTAAGGGTAAAGCGCCCAAAACCCTGCCAGATGAGGTGGCGGGAACCGTAAATCATAACACCTTGTTCAGGGGCAAAGAGGTAAATCCCCAAAAGATTACAAGCCATAAAGAACAGGAGCATTTTGAAAATAAACGAGACTTCCCGGATTTTGGTTCCTGATAAGATGAATAATAGGACCCCGCCGATGCTCATAAGCACCATGATCCGGGTATCGTATCCCGCCATAGTTAAAATCGACCACAGGAGAAACACGAGCAACTTGGTCGAGCCTGCAAGGAGATGGATAGGAGATTTTCTTTCTATATAGGAAAGCATGAAACGGCTCATACCAAGGCAGCCTCCCGCTGTATTCGTTCATAGTCAATAAAATGCTGGACAAAACCCTGGGGATCCGCAATACCTGCCCGAATAGCGAGATCATAGAGGGAAGTGCGCTTCAGGTTTGCGGCTTCTACCATAAGGGGATCCGTGAGGATAGCCGCCGGGGTATCATCCACCAAGAGTTTTCCGTCGGCAAGGACCAAAGCCCTATGGGTATATTCCAGCATCAGATGCATATCATGGGTGATAAAGAGGAAGCTCATCCCCTGCTCACGGTTGAGTTTCCGCAGAAATTCCATGATCTCCCCGTAGTGGCGAAAATCCTGGCCTGCGGTAGGTTCGTCAAGGATGATCAGGGAAGGTCCCAGCACTAAGATCGAGGCGATGGTAAGCCGTTTTTTTTGACCATAACTCAAGGCACTCACCGGCCACTTACGGAAGGGGTAGAGTCCGCAAATAGCCAAGGTTGCCATGACCCGGTCCTGGATTTCCTGCTCGCCGATGCCCCGGGTCCGCAAGCCCAGGGCTACCTCATCAAAAATCAGGGGAAAGGAAATCATCTGGTTGGGGTTCTGCATAACATACCCGATCTGCTCTGCCCGTTCTTTGATGGAATAAGCGGCTAGATCCTGATCTTCGAACCAAATTGACCCTGAAACCGGCTGATTAAACCCACAAATAAGTTTGGCCAGGGTAGATTTTCCCGCCCCGTTTTTCCCCACCAGGCTTACCCAGGACCCCCGTGCTAGGGTAAAGGAGACCCCTTCCAACACCGGCTGTGTATCCTGGGGATAGTAAAAATTCAAATCCTTAACCCTAAGGAGCGGCGGCCCGGATTGTTCCAGAGGATAGTTTGCCAGACCCTGATCCCAGGCTTTAAGGTGCTGCGGGTCAAATACCAGGGCTGCCGCGGTTTCAGGGTGCATGTCCGGGGTGATCTCCAGACCTGCGTACCGGAGCGCACTGAGGTACAGAGGTTCCCGGATACCGGTTTTCCGCAGTATATCCGCGGCCAACAGTTCCCCAGTAGGGAGATCCCCTTTGATACGGCCTTGTTCCATGATCACAATACGGTCAACCGGCCGGTGGAGCACATCTTCCAGGCGATGCTCCACGATGATAATGGTTTTTCCGGTTTCTCGATGCAGCCTATCGATAAGCTCAATGGTCTTTTGGCCGGTAGCGGGATCCAGATTGGCCAAAGGTTCATCAAACAAGAGGATCTCCACGGGATCCATCAAAACCCCGGCAAGGGAAACCCGCTGTTTCTGACCCCCTGAAAGGTGCTGCGGTGCCTTGGCAAGCTGGGATCCGATATGGACAAGCTTTGCCGCTTCCTCCACCCGACGGTGCATTTCCCCCACCGGGATACAGTCGTTCTCCGCGGCAAACGCGATATCTTCCCCTGCGGTGAGTCCTACAAACTGACCGTCTGTATCTTGCAGCACCGTTCCTACTTTCTTAGATATATCAAAAATACCCATACCCCGGACATCCTCCCCCATGATGAAAAGAGAACCTTCAATCTGTCCCTTAAACCCATGGGGGATGAGGCCATTTATACAGTGGGCCAAGGTGGATTTTCCTGATCCCGAAGGCCCTGCCAAGAGAATTTTTTCACCCTGCTGGATCGACAAGTTGATATGGGATAAGGTCGGTTCTGATTGGGCTTTATAAGTAAAGGTAAAATTATCGAAAACTACTGCCGCTTTATTCAAACCTTTATCCACATAGTATGTTCCCTCAAGGTTTCTTATTCTACTTTGAGGCTGCCTGCTTTGACCTTGGTGCGGGTATAACCCAAAGCGATGATACTACCGAGAATGAGCACCACCCCGCTGTTGAGTCCCCCTGCTACGAGTCCCTGGAGGTACACCTTATCAGCAGGTTCCTGGTAAATTAGAACGTCTAGGGTAGGGGCGATGGCAAACCAGGTAATAATATTGGAAAGGATCTGAACGATATTAAAGATGATGCACTTGGTAATGCCAAACTGCCCATCCTCGATCTTATAGAACTTCACAAAAAGCCCTATCAAAAGGCCGTAGACCCCGTCGGCAATAACCCAGCTCCACCAAACCCCTCCCCAAGTGAGGTCCGTCAAGGTATGACCTATAAATCCGATAAGAAACCCTGCAACAGGTCCAAAGATTGCCGCAAAGACCGTCAAAATAGCAGAAGATACGTTCAGATTGGTATTGGGCACTCCAGAAGGAATCGCCACAAAACGCATGAGTACAAACACCAAAGCAGCCCCAATCCCAATAGCTACCACGGTTCTTACCGAGATACGTTTCTTTTCCATGATCTAAACTCCTTATTAACCATTGTTCCTATATATGTTCGACTTTTTTGTACATCATAAACATAAACCGGTCTCACTATAGCCTAATCAAAAACAAAAGGCAACAATGCTGTATTGGTAATACGGCCAATGATGGACAACCAAAAAGATTAGTTTCTGAAGCTGTGGATTGGGGCGGGGATTCTGCCGCCGCGGGCAATAAAGGCATCACTCTTGGCGGGGTTTACTGCCATGATCGGAGCACCTCCCAAGAGGCCGCCGAACTGGGCCCACTCACCGGCCTGTTTACCAGGTACCGGGATGACCCGTACTGCGGTTGTTTTATGGTTCACCATGCCGATGGCCATTTCATCGGCGATGATGGCTGCAATAGTAGCAGGGGACGTATCCCCAGGCAGGGCGATCATGTCGAGGCCTACGGAACAGACGCTGGTCATGGCTTCCAGTTTATCAAGACATAGAGAACCGGAACAAACTGCGGCGACCATGCCCTCATCTTCAGATACCGGAATAAAGGCCCCGGAAAACCCGCCAACATGGGTGGAGGCCATTATCCCACCTTTTTTGATCATATCGGTAAGGAGCGCCAGTGCTGCGGTAGTTCCGTGGGTACCGGCGGATGCAAGCCCCATTTCCTCAAGGATGCGGGCCACTGAATCTCCCACCGAGGGAGTGGGCGCCAGAGACAGATCCAGAATACCAAAGGGCACCCCCAGTCGTCTGGCGGCTTCCATGCCTACTAACTGACCCATTCGGGTGATCTTGAACGCAGTTTTCTTGATGATGTCTGCAAGTTCATCGAAACTTGCGTCTCCGTGGGCTTCCAGCGCCGCCTTTATCACCCCAGGGCCTGAAACCCCAACATTAAGACAGCTCTCCCCTTCTCCTGGACCGTGGAAAGCCCCGGCCATAAACGGGTTGTCCTCTGGGGCATTACAAAACACCACCAACTTGGCGCAGCCAATTCCATCTTGAGAAGCGGTCATTTCCGCGGTTGCCTTCACGACCTCTCCCATCCGGCGTACTGCGTTCATATTGATGCCGCTTTTGGTGCTGGCCACATTCACCGAAGCACAAACCCGTTCAGTGCGAGACAGAGCATGAGGGATGGAATCAATCAGCCGCTGATCTCCTTGGGAAATGCCCTTCTGCACCAGGGCAGAAAAACCTCCCACAAAATCAATGCCCAGTTCTTTGGCGACCCCATCCAGCACTTGGGCATACGGGGTATAGTCCTGGTCATCTGATGCAGCGGCCACCATGGCTAGGGGGCTTACCGCAAGACGCTTATTGATAATGGGGATACCGTATTCGATTTCCAAGTCCTTGCCGATTTTTACCAGCGGACCGGCGATGCTGAGAAGCTTTTCCTGGATTCTCCGGCGGGTTTCGACCCCGGACGCAGCAGCACAATCAAGGAGGGACACCCCTAGGGTAATAGCCCTGATATCCAATTTATAACGGAGGAACATATCCACCGTTTCCGTGATTTCAAAAGGAGTAAAGAGCATCGGTACAACCTTAGATGTAAACTTACAGTAACGAATAAGAGTGTAACAAAACAGAAAGGTTTATTATAGTACCGTTTGAAACCGCCTTGATTTTTTATATTTTTCATCCCAAGGGCTTGACATAATTGTT
The DNA here is from genome assembly GCA_031266255.1 of Treponema sp. GTDB lineage: Bacteria > Spirochaetota > Spirochaetia > Treponematales > Breznakiellaceae > JAIRLU01. The sequence goes on along the minus strand of JAISBK010000140.1, from coordinate 888 downwards.
AGCTCTTGCTATCTTTATAACCATCATGTTAGAAAGTTCTAACTGGCGGTTTGTACCTCATAAGTTAGTATAAACTATCTTAACTACAGCGCATACAGGTCCTAGACCTGAAAAGATTGAGGAGGAGGATGAGTACAATGAAAATCAGGAAACTGATGGTACTTCTTTTGGTTGCGGTAGGTACCACTGCCGCATTTGCAGGAGGCGGGCAGCAGGGAGCTAAGCCCGCCAGTACGGTAAGCCCAGGAGAGGTTGCGGGTTTTGAAGAGTTCCCGCTGGGGGATGACTTTGAACTGGGGCCGCTTAATGTAGCCGGGGTTTATTTCCAGCCTGTAGACATGGAACCCGCAGGGGCAGGGCTTCCCGCATCCCAGTCGGACATGCACATTGAGGCAGATATATCGGCTTTGGAAGGGAATCAACTGGGTTATGGGGCAGGGGACTTTGTTCCCTATCTTACGGTGGACTATGAGATCGTCAAATCTACGGGGTACCGCATTGAGGGAACTTTCATGCCGATGAACGCCAGTGACGGTCCGCATTACGGGGCCAATATTAAGCTGGACGGCCCAGGGGACTACACGGTCCGGTTCACCATTAAAAATCCTGAAACTCAAGGGTATCTGCTCCATGTGGATGCGACTACCGGTGTTCCCGGTCGATTCTGGTCTGCTCCTTTAGTTGCTGAATGGAAGGTAAGCTACGCAGGTCCAGCCTGGTAGGATTTGGGTGAAGTTCTTTTTCTCTGAGGAGGGGTTTACTATGCTCCTCCTTATCCTCGTAAAGAGATGATATGCTGAGATATCTCATACTGGTTGTGCAGAATTCCCTTACTCCTGCGATACTCGTGGCTTTGTTGTTTGTAGGGGCGGCTAAAAAAGGCGGCAT
>JAISBK010000004.1 GCA_031266255.1 Treponema sp. | reverse complement strand
GTACCGTTCAGGGTTATGTTTTCCAACGTTCCTCCGTGCATTCCGACCAGGCCGCCGACCAGGTAGTATCCGGTAACATCCGCATTTTTAACGGTGAGGTTGCGAATAGAGCCGAAGCTAACACCGAACAACCCCACGCCTACATAAAGCTGGGGCTGGTTGATCGTTATGTTCGATATGGTGTGTCCTTTTCCGTCAAAAGAACCGCTAAAAACTTTGGTGAGGTCAGGATTTTCTGCATCCTCCGGTTCATCAGACGCGGGCATAAATTGCCCAAGGGGCTCCCAATTTGGATAGCCGGACAGATCAATGTTCGCGGTCAGCATAAAGTGTCCACCTAGATTATTTCGCACTGCGTTGAGTTGTTCCGCCGTAGCGATTTGCCAAGGATCAGCCTGCGTCCCGCTGCCTCCATCAAAGGCAGGCGCCTCAGAACCACCGCCGGTGTCGCACCCTGCTAATGCGAAAATCACCGCCAACAACAAGACGGCGAAACCGAAAAATACGCCATGTTTCTGTTTCATACAAACTCCTGTAAGATTACTTTATGATGTATCATTATGTTAGTTATAAATAACTAATTCTACTCCATTTTGGTTAATCATGCTCCATTTGGGCCAATATTGAGGTAAAAAAGTCATCGCAAATGCTTTCCAGTGGTTGAACCATTTCTTCGAGAAACAACAAGTCCTATGAAAGGCCCACCGTATCCTATCCCAACTTCGTGCTTGTCGTCCTCCCCAAAGTCTTTACCGAGGTAATTTTGTTTGCAGTTACTTTTTTTCCCGTTTCGGGCTAGGTTAGGACTATGATGATTTTAGGATGGGTAGGGACCCCCATAAAACGTTTCGTACCGGCCGGTCTGAGACAGATCATAGCCCCCTAGTATCTCCAGGTCTTGTTTGAACTCACCATCTAAGACATAGGCGTATATGGTTCTAACCGCAGGGGTATTTTGGTCTACAAGACGGAATATAACATCATACCATTCCAATTGAAGAGGAACAAAATCGACCCCCAGCGTATGCTCTCTGCCCCGTTCACAGCCGCAACCCAGGTTTGCCTCACCTTTAGCCACGGTATTGGCGCAGGCCAGATGAGAAGTATATTCCTTGGCATATCCCTGAATGTGATCCGTATTGATCCCCAACTGAGCCAATTTCTGATCCAGCAGGATCCGGGTACCGCAGCCACGTTCCCGGTTGATCATGCGTATTTCCTGCCGGGCTAAATCCTTCCAGTCCTTGATATGGAGGGGGTTTCCCTGCTTAACATAAAAGCCTTGCATACGTCCGGCAAGACGCAAAACCCCCACCGGAAGTCCGGGAAGCAGACGGCGAATAAAGGGATAATTATAGGTATCGGTTTCTCCATCCCACAGATGAGCCGCGGCCATGGTTACTTTACCGTTATACAGGGTACATAATCCGTTATAACTACCCATAAAAGAACGGAGAACCAGGTTGTTCCCGGTCCTGGAAATTCTGCTTACCAAGAGGTCAAGGCACGTATCTTGACCACAGATAATGAAAGGAACCTGGGGAACTCCCGGAACATCCGCTGCAGGTTTATCCTCCACGCGCCCGGCAAATCCTGCTTCAAGCGCAGACCCGGGGGAACCGGTTTTTCTGGATTGCAAATAGCGGTGGATATCCTCTTGGGAAATCCTAACCTGTTTACCTACTTTAGATGAAGGGAGTTCACCGCGCTTAATCAGTTCATACACCGTATATTTTTTGATACGCAGTTGTTTAGCCACATCTTCCGCGGTCAATAGCATTGATTCCATAGCATCCTTCTTTTGTTATGAGTCTATCATTTAGGTACCATGCTTATCAAGATTTTTTCAAAACGAAAAGGAAAGACCACAGGGATAGGCAAAAAAGAGTGTATGGGTCATTATTGAGTCATTAATTACGGAACACAAGGAAGTACTATGATCACCAATGAAGCGCCAGCCACCGATGAGCTGGGACTGGTCAACCAAAGGCAGATTGAACATCGGGCAACTTGGATGGCTCTTATCTATACTGAAATGAGCCAAGCAGGTATTGACCCGGAGCCTATCATACGCCGGGCTATTCGAGGATGCGGACGTATCCAGGGGGAGGGATTTAAGCAGCGCTGCGGGGATTCCTCAGACTGCCGGGAGTTCAGCCGGGTCTTTTTACCGGATATCAGCGTCAAAACCTTTGCCATGCACCCTATCAATGCGGAGAAGGATACCCTTGAGGTGGATTTTCATTACTGTCCCCTGGTTACGGCTTGGCAGAAATTGGGTTTGTCTGATGCAACCTGTGCCTTGCTTTGCGATATGGCCATGGACGGCGACCGGGGGATTGCCGAGGTAATGGGGCTTACGCTTGAACTCCATGAAACCATTGCCCAGGGTTTTCCTGCCTGTACCCTGCGTTTTCATCATGCGAAACAGGCATAGCAGCAAAAGTTTGGGGGCCTTGGGCCCCTGTAGATCCTGCGTAATCCTTGACACCTGCCTATACCCGTAACTATTCTTAAACCAGTGGTAGTAATTCCAAGATTTTTTTTCTGTCTTTTGCTCTGTTGTTGGTTTTCTTACCGCATAGATCCGCAGGAAGCCGTGCGTAAGCAGACCCTGATTACCATGCTCAAGGAACGGCAGATTCCCTTTGAAGAACGGGATCTCTTTGCCGACTATGGAGGATTCGGATCGTCGGTACATGTAGTGCTGCCCAGCCCTCCCCATGCCGAAGCCGAGCAGGTTGAAACCCTGGTGTTGGGGATTCCCCTGTCCGGTCATGAAACCGAGGAGCTGCCCTTTGGGGTTGCATTAGGGCTTGCTTTTATCGAATACATACGCGCCTCCGGTTCTGCCATAGCCATTCGGGTTGCTTTTCTTGGGGATGAAGTCTCGCGATTGCCCCCAGACCAGCGGAAAGTATCCCATGCCGGCTTACAAGACCTTTACACTACGGTGGATGATCCTGAACATACCCTGTTAGTATACGTGGATATGGATGAAGCTCCCCAATCCCTGGTCATCCACCACGGCGGCAGGGAGCGTATCTCCGCGCTGACCGTAGTGGAATCCCTGGTAAATGTATGGAATGCCCAGCATATCCCCTATAGCTTTGCCGTTCCCTTTAACGAACTCTACAAGCTGAATCTGGTAGAAGGGCCTCAGGTCATAAGCAGGACCTTTGATCAGGAGATGCATGCCCTCTATATACAGGGTTCCCCGGTACAGAAGGCCGGCCTTCCCTTGGGGATCGGAAGGGTTCCTGAGGAGGATTCCGGGGTACTTTCAAAAGAAAGGCTTGCCGAAGCCCTGGCAGCCTATGCAAATTCCATCCACCTGGTAATGGGAAACCTGGACTATCATTATATTATCATTAATTACTTGGGGAACTATGGGTTTATCTCAGAAAGTCTCACGGTGCTCATATTCATGCTGGTTATGGGGGTCTCTCTGTTTCTGGTGCTGGTCTATTCGATCTTATACCGTAAAATGTTGATAATTCAATGGCGCGTATTCGTCCGCTACTTTTGGATACCCCTTGTTTTTCTTGTTTTTCTGGTGCTTGCCCTGGAGAGCGCAGGCGCCTTGATCTCCCTGGCGGCAAAACACTACAACCTGCCCCTGTCCTTAGCAGACTATGGCAGGGCAGGATTCAAACTGGTGCTGGCGCTCTTGTTTCTTTCGGTGTTCTTTCCCCTGTTGGATTTCTTAAAGGTACCAAGAAAAGCAAACCTGTACGGTAATGCCGCGATTATCCTTGTAACCCTGGGGGTGTTCATCGCTGCAGCGCTTCACATCACCTTTATACCGATCTTTATCTGGGTGTTGCTGTTTACCTTCTTGGGGGCAATCATACAGATTCCCGCGCTGGTATATCTTTGTGCGCTGATTACCCCATTGTGGGCGCTCGGACGCCTGTTTCTCCTGCTGCAGGTTGCCGTGGGAACCCTGCCTTTTGCGTCGGGAAGCCTGGCAGCCCTATTCCTCGCTGAAAACCCGGTAACTTCCCTGTACCTGGCGATTACAACCCTGCCGTTTATGCTCCTCATTGAGCGGGGTACCATGCTTTTCAGGCGATCAAGGCAAAAGAAAAAACTGCCGTCTTTCCTCCTCCGCCTCATCCCCTCTCTGGTGCTCATAAGCGGTACCCTGGGGGCCTTGGTCTTCTATACCCAGAAGATGCAGATGTATCTTCCCCCGCCACCGGTCCAGCGTATCATTAGGGAAGCTGCTTTGGATCCGCAGTCAGATCCTATCCTGAGTATCCAGACCACTACGCTGCCCTTTCTTGAAAGGCAAACCCTGAGCATCACTCTCAAGGCCCGGGGGAAGCCCCAATGTTTTGCCCTGTACCTGGAGCCGGAAGCAGGGGTCCTACCGGTGATTTATGCTGCGGCCATGCCGTTTGAACTCAACCATGAGCAGAATTCGATTGACTTTATCTTAGGAGAGGGTCCGCCGAATCCCTTTACCACGGAATTGGTCCTGCCTCGGGATTTTTCCGGGTGGCTGCGGGTAGAGGCCCTGTACGATTCTTGGGATCCGACCATTGATACGCTTCCCCCGCCGGAACAGGAGGATTATATCTTGCAGGTGATCAAGCGGGTTCCCTGGTTTAGTCCGGCAGAACAGGGACTTTAGAAACGTTCTAACCCAGGGTTCTCTCAATTTTTTTAGAAAATCATAATTTAAACACAATTCCTTGGTATACTTAGGTCCATGAGGAGGTTTTAGGGTTGCTATGCAAAGGAAAGTGAAGTCCTGTTCGTTCCAGATTCGGGGGATGACCTGCGTCAACTGCCAAAACAGGATCGAGCGGGAGCTGCAACGGACCTTAGGTGTTGAGGATGCCACGGTGCATTTCAACACCGGGACCGCCTCGGTTACCTATAACGAGGCGGTGATTACCGTTCAAGAGCTTGCAGCGGTTATTGAAAACCTGGATTATCAGGTTCTGGACCAAGGCGCGCCTGGAACTTCCGGTTTTCCCGTTTTGCAGCTTATCGGAACCTTGGTGATTATCCTTTCCCTTTATGTGCTGCTGCGGGGATTCGGGATGGGTACCCTTGCGTCTCAGTTTCCCTTAGCCGAGGCGGGCATGGGCTATGGGATGCTGTTCATCATCGGGCTGCTTACCTCGGTTCACTGTATGGCCATGTGCGGTGGGATTAACCTGTCCCAATGTATCCCTTCCGCTGGGGTTACGCCGGAAAGCGGAAGACGGTGGAAGGTGCTGTGTCCTGCAATGCTTTACAATACCGGCCGGGTTATTTCTTATACAATCATGGGTACTCTCGTTGGGGCCTTGGGTTCGGTGGTTACCGTGTCGGGACGGTTCCAGGGTATCGTGCAGATACTCGCCGGGGTTTTCATGGTGATCATGGGGATCACTATGCTGGGTTTTTTTCCCGGATTGCGCCGCTTTACCCCCCGCCTTCCCTTTGTGTTTGCCCGGAAGATCCACGAGCAAAAAGCCAGGAACCGGCATCCTCTGGGTGTGGGCCTCCTCAACGGCCTTATGCCCTGCGGCCCTTTGCAGGCCATGCAGCTTTACGCCCTTTCCACGGGCAGCCCCATTGCCGGGGGAATTTCCCTGTTTCTTTTCAGCATGGGGACGGTTCCGCTGATGTTCGGTATTGGGGTTTTGAGCTCGGCGCTGAGCAGGAAATGTACCCATCGGGTGATGCAGGTTGGGGCGATCCTCATAACGGTGATGGGGATGACCATGGTTACCTACGGTTTTGGCCTTTCGGGGTTTAATGGTACGGTTGTTGACCGGGCAATCGCCGCCAGAAATCCCTTTTCCTCAAAAATAGGTGGGAGAGGGGACGGGTCTTTGATGCCGGTAATTGAAAATGGCGTACAGCTGGTCAACTCTACCCTGAACGGCGGGCGGTATCCGGCGATCACGGTACAACAGGGGATTCCGGTACAATGGACAATCAACGCCCCCGCGGGAAGCATCAACGGGTGCAATAACCGGATGATCATCCGGGAATACGGCATTGAATACCAGTTTACGCCGGGGGAAAACCTGATCGAGTTTACCCCCGACAAGACAGGCAGATTCCCCTATTCCTGCTGGATGGGGATGATCCGCAGCTCCATCACCGTGGTGGGGGAAGGACCGCGCGTGGCTGACGAGCCTGACATGAATCCTTCGCCTGCAGGAGTGACCATACCGGCTGACACGGTCGCGTTGGCGGAAATGCAGGAAAACGGGTATCAACTGGTGAAGACAAATCTCCGGGATGACGGCGTTGATCCCGCGATTGTCGTTGTTCAGCGGCATATTCCGGCAGTGTGGATCATCAACAATGATTCCCTGGATCCTGGAAACAGCCTCCTGCTTTTCCCGGCCTATTATATGCGGCTTGATATGGAGCAGGGGGATAATGTGGTCCAATTTATGCCGGATGCGGATTTTGATTTTTCAACTGGGGATCGGGTGTTCTATGGGTATGTGAAAGTGGTTGACGATCTTGAGCATATAGATGTTGAAGCTATAAAAGCGGAGGCCGCTGCATTTGAGACGCTGCTGTATCCTGACGCCTATTTTGAACCTGCGGCCCAAGCTGGCGGTTGCTGCGGCGGCGACGCCTCGATGATGCTGGCGGCTCTGCCGGAGGGGATTTTTATTACCCGGGAAAACAGGAGGAAAGCAATGGCATTTTTGTTGAGCCATTGGCATTGCATTGTTCCGGTGATTGCGATTGCGGTTGTCATGCTTTTACGGTCACGGGGAAAGAAAAAACAGGCCGATTGAGGTTATTGTAAAGGAGACAAACGGATGAGAAAACCTTGCATCGTATTGATTATGCTCATGGTATTGGGGACGGGTTCCGTGTTCGCCCAAAGCGGACAGCTTAATGGGGTAAAACCGGCGATTGCCGACCGGGACCTGGTTATCCCTATTGCGGAAGTTACGGAAAATGCGGTCTTCTACCCGGTAGACATCGAAGGAACCCGGCTTGAGGTTCTGGCGGTAAAAGCACCGGATGGGACGATACGGACGGCCTTTAACACCTGTCAAGTGTGCTATGCCTCTGGCCGGGGTTTCTACAAACAGCAGGGTACGGTACTGGTCTGCCAGAACTGCGGCAACCGTTTCCGCATGAGCCAGGTAGAAGTGCGCAGCGGCGGGTGCAACCCGGTGCCGATTTTCCCGCAATCTAAAACGGTAACGGATACGGCCATCACCATTTCCAAAACTTATTTGAAAGAGGCAAAACAGATCTTTGCCCGGTGGAGGCGGAGTAATTAGCCATTACCCATAAGGGATACTTTAGTGAATTTTTAAAGGAGTAACGTATGCAAACGGAAACATTAGGCATCGGCGGCATGACCTGTGCGGCCTGTTCAGCCCGGGTGGAAAAGGCGGTCAAAAAACTTGAGGGGGTTGCAAGCGCTACGGTAAACCTTGCCACGGAAAAACTATTTGTGGAATATCAGGACGCGCAAACCCTTTCTCGTATAAAGGAGGCGGTGGTCAAGATAGGGTATCAGGTGTTGGACAAGCCCAAAGGGGCCGCGGTTACGATTCCTGTGGGCGGCATGACCTGTGCGGCCTGTTCAGCCCGGGTGGAAAAGGCGATTAAAAAACTGGAAGGAGTCGAAACCGCAACGGTGAACCTCGCCACAGAAAAAGCCACGGTCGTCTACAATCCCCTGCAAATCCGGGTCTCCGCCATCAAAACCGCGATTGAAAAAGCGGGCTATACCGCGCTCGACTTTTCCAAAGAGGGAGACCAAGACAAACTCCGCAAGGAAAAGGAAATCAAAACCCTCAAAACAAAGTTTATCGTCGCCCTATCCTTTGCCCTTCCCCTTCTGTATATCGCCATGGTCCCCATGATTAAGTGGTTCACCCTGCCCTTTCCCAAGGCCCTTGCCCCGATGCAATTCCCCCTGCTCTATGGGCTGGCGGAATTGTTGTTGGTCATACCCATTGTGATCGCCGGCAACAAGTTTTATACCGTGGGTTTCAAAAACCTGCTCCACCGCAGCCCCAATATGGACAGCCTTATCGCCATAGGAACCACGGCGGCGATTGTGTACAGTGTCTACAACCTGTTCGAGATCGCAGGCGGCAACTTCAATGCCGTGGATTCGCTCTACTTCGAGACCGCCGGGGTAATTATCGCCTTAATCCTGCTGGGAAAAACCCTTGAGGCAGTATCGAAGCGCAGAACCAGCGAAGCGATTAAGAAACTCATGGGCCTTGCCCCCAAGACGGCAGTCATCATCGAAAACGGAACGGAAAAAGAAATCCCCATTGACGAAGTAATCCCCGGGGATATCATCTTCGTGAAGCCCGGGGCAAAGATACCCGTAGACGGTGTGGTTACCCAAGGACAGACCGCCATCGACGAATCCATGCTCACCGGTGAAAGTATGCCGGTGGACAAGAAGGCCGGGGACAAGGTCTACGGCGCGACCCTCAACGCCAACGGGATGATACGCTTCAAGGCGGAGAAAGTGGGCAGCGATACCGCGCTGGCCCAGATCATCAAGCTGGTAGAGGATGCGCAAGGTTCCAAGGCGCCGATTGCCCAACTGGCGGATGTGGTGTCAGGCTACTTTGTACCTATTGTCTGTGGGATTGCCTTGGCTGCGGGTATGGCCTGGTTTATTGCGGTATCTGGGGGTATCGTAACCCCGCCTGCAGGTACATCATCCCTGGAGTTTGCCCTCACCATCTTCATCTCGGTGCTGGTTATTGCCTGCCCCTGTGCACTGGGGCTTGCGACGCCCACCGCAATCATGGTAGGCACTGGCAAAGGCGCAGAAAAGGGCATCCTCATTAAAGGCGGCCAGGCCCTGGAGACCACCCACAAGATCAATACCATCGTCTTTGACAAGACCGGAACCCTCACCGAGGGGAAGCCGGAAGTTACCGATGTGATTACCACCGCAGCGGGACTTGAGGAAACCTACCTTTTGAGGATAAGCGCTTCCGCGGAAAAAGGCTCGGAGCATCCTCTGGGACAGGCGATGGTGCAGTGCGCGGAACGTAAGGGGCTTGAACTGTTCAATATCGACCATTTTCAAGCCATACCCGGGCGGGGTATCGAAGCCCGTATCCAGGACATAAAGGTCTTGGCGGGAAACCGAAAACTCCTGGAGGAGCGGAACATTCCCTTGGCGGAACTGGAAGCTGCAAGCGACCGGCTGGCCGCTGAAGGGAAGACCCCGATGTACATTGCCTTTGACAGAACCCTTGCCGGAATCGTGGCAGTGGCGGATGTGCTAAAAAAGAGCAGCCAAGAGGCTATCGCACAACTCCACAAGATGGGAATCCAGGTCGCCATGATCACCGGGGACAACAAGAAGACTGCCGCAGCTATTGCCAAGCAGGTCAGGATTGACCGGGTACTCGCGGAGGTCTTGCCCCAGGACAAGTCCGCGGAAGTCAAGAAGCTGCAAGGGGAAGGCCGCAAGGTGGCGATGGTGGGGGATGGTATCAACGATGCACCGGCCCTCGCTCAGGCGGACATCGGTATTGCTATCGGGAGCGGCACCGATGTGGCGATGGAGTCTGCGGACATTGTGCTTATGCACAGTGATCTTATGGATGTTCCCACTGCCATCAACTTGAGCAAGCAGACGATCCGCGTCATCAAGCAGAACCTGTTCTGGGCATTTGGTTACAATACCCTGGGCATCCCCATTGCCGCGGGGGTACTGTACCTGTTTGGCGGCCCGCTGCTCAACCCCATCTTTGCCGCTGCCGCGATGAGCATGAGTTCGGTATCGGTACTGACCAATGCCCTACGTCTCAAGCGCTTCAATCCGTCCAAAAAGTATATATAAGGAGTGAACTATGAAATTGACGGCAAAACGTATCATCCCCACCGTACTGGTGCTGCTTGTTTTAGCGGCCCTTTCCTGTGGAAAACTTGATGTGGTAGGAACCGGTTCCACGGCTTCTTTTGACCAGGTTTTACAGCAGATACCCCAGCATCTTATGGCAGATGAGGTGAACCGCGGGTGGTCTCTTGCCGCTCCTGACGGCAGTGCCCGTTTTATCTGGAGCCGGAATTATGCGGAAAGCCCTCTGTATGATGTGATGCTGCAATTTGACGCGGCCCCCTTTATTACCGCAGGGCTCGATCCCGAAAAGTTGCCGGAAAACTTTACCTTCCATGAGGGAAAACTTATGGTGGGTATAAAACTGGGACAGGAAACAGTGCAGTATTCCGGAGAAATTACGCCCCTTGCTTCATACCAACAGCTCGTCAAACTGAAACGGAGTAGCATCGGCTATCATGGGGCGCTGGATCATTACGGGGTGAACCTGGGTGACGGTAATCTCTTTGAATGGGCCAAAGATATGGGCACCAATGACAAGGATATTGTCTTTGTCCTTAACCCCGAACCGTTCATTGCTGCCGGGACTGATCCATCCCGTATCGCGGGTTGGGTTTTTGCTAACGTTACCGTTGATGATGAAAAGGGTAAACCCATACAGGTAGATAAGATATTGAAACCCTTTGATTTGATGTAGGGGAAACAGGTATGACCGCTTATCAACAATGGTGAATCATCACTTTTATTGATAAGCGATCGGTTCCCTTATGAAATTTTATCCTATTAATGTTATTCCCTTTGTTGGATATAATACTAATACTATATTTTTAGGTTCTTACTTAAATTTTGGAATAACATTATCCTATAAAAATATTGGGCTTGAGTATGCATACTATGTTTCAACAAAAAATGACACAAGAAATCATCTTTAAGGTTTTTGGCACTATGTATAGCGTATAATCAACCTATATAGCGATTATTCGACTGATCGGGGATTAATTCGACTGTCTCAACAGGACTGTTTACACTTCACCGCCAGTAGACGGCTCGGGCTCCAGTTTGCCTAGGTCATTCCACTACGCTCCATTCCCACGGTAAACACATTTTATCGGCCCTGGTCTGCCCCTTATTCTGGCTGCCAAAACATCGTAAACAGATCGAAAGGGGATTGACTTAACCCAAAAGATCGTATATCTATAAACACTAAAAACTATAGGTAATATTCAAGGAAGATGTTATGGACGTTAACTGGAAGAAGAATGCCGTATTATTTGTCATTGGACAGGCTTTGTCCCTGTTTGGTACTATGGTGGTCCAATATGCTATTATGTGGCATATCACCCTTAAAACCCAATCCGGAAGCATGATGACCCTTTTTACCATTTTCGGATTTCTTCCCATGTTTTTTATTTCACCCTTTGGCGGAGTTTGGGCGGACAGGTTTAACCGGAAATATATTATCAATATTGCTGATGGTTCAATAGCGTTTGCCAGCCTTATTGTGGCACTTCTGATTATGTCGGGAATTGATCATATTGGAATTCTCCTGGCTTGCGCGGTTATTCGTTCCTTTGGACAAGGCGTGCAAACACCGGCGGTTGGCGCTTTTATTCCGCAAATTGTTCCACAGGAGCATTTAACCAGAATAAACGGCATACAGAGCAGCATACAGTCATGTATCACCTTGGCGGCTCCCATGATAAGCGGCGCGTTAATGTCTTTTGCACCTTTGGAAATACTGTTTTTCCTTGATGTTGTTACCGCCGCTATTGGTATAGGCATTGTTGTCTTTTTTGTTAAAGCGCCGCAGACAGAAAAATCTCCCGCGGAAGCAGGGGAACAAAAAGGCACGGGTTATTTACACGATCTCCGCGAAGGATTACGTTATATAAAAAAACATGGCTATGTTTTGCGGATGATTGTTCTCACGGCGATATTCCTCTTTTTCTTCGCCCCTGCCGGGCTTTTAACGCCCTTACAGGTAACGAGAAATTTTGGAAATGACGTATGGCGGCTTACGGCGATAGAAATGACGTTTTCAATTGGAATGATGTTAGGGGGCATTCTGATAGGGACTTGGGGCGGTTTCAAAAACCGTATCTATACCATGTCGCTTTCCTGCGCATTGTGCGGTATGTTGGCAGTAGGCTTAGGGCTCGCGCCTCATTTTTGGCTGTACCTTATTATTATGGCAACGATGGGCCTGTCGTTGCCGCTTTGGAACACGCCGTTTATGGTTATATTACAAACCACAGTAGAGACGGCTTTTATGGGAAGGGTGCTTTCAATTTTTAGTATGGTATCCAGTACGATGATGCCGTTAGGTATGCTTGTTTTTGGTCCGCTTGCGGATACTGTTTCCATAAACATTCTGCTTGTTGGAA
>JAISBK010000206.1 GCA_031266255.1 Treponema sp. | reverse complement strand
CCGGTACGATTTTTTATGAAACGCCTTGTCCCCTCTTTGCGGCTTTGGGATATTAGTTCGGCTAACCTGGTAGACCGTTTTATTACCAATTCACCGTATTCGGCAAAGCGGATTAAACGGTACTATAACCGCGAAGCAGCGGTGGTATTCGGACCTGCTCCAGTAGAACAATATTTTACGGTTGAACGGCGGCCTGAAGATTTTTATCTTTTCTTTGGGCAGGTGGTAGTCTATAAACGACTTGATATTGCCGTGGAAGCCTGCATTACATCCGGCAGAAAACTCGTTGTTGCCGGGGCCGGTCTCAAAGAAAAGGACAAGAAAAAGTACGGCTCTTCAGAACTTATTCAGTTTATGGGCCGGGTTTCCGATGACGAATTAAAAAACCTTTACGCTCGCGCAAAGGCCCTGCTCTTCCCGGGCATAGAAGACCTGGGGCTAGTTCCTATTGAGGCAAACGCGGCAGGGTGTCCGGTTATTGCCTATCGTAAAGGGGGTGTTTTGGATACAGTAAAGGAAAACGAGACCGGTCTTTTTTTCGATGAGCAAAGTCCCGCCGCCTTGATTGAAGCTATGGACCGGTTTGAGACAATGGAAGAGTGTTTTCAAAGCAGAGCCCTTTTTACCCGGCAGGTACAGCAGTTTTCCAAAACCGCTTTTATCGACCGGATAGAAAGAATTGTCGAAGAACGTCTGAGGGTTTAAGCTCTGCTTTAGAAAAAAAATTATAACTTGGGGACTCGATAGAGCCGCCAATTAATGCCGTAATGACGAACCCGCAGTCCTATTTGTCGTTCCGTGATACCTAAGCGACGGGCTGCACAAGCCATATTACCTGCACTGATCTTGAGGGCCTCAACGATAAGTTCCTTTTCCAGCTGGGAAAGAGCCGCTTCCAGGGTCGTGGTCGGTTCGGTTTTGGTAGATACTGCAGATTGCAGACTCGCGGGCAGGTTATAGGAATGGATAACCTGATCGATAGAAAGTATCACTGCCCGTTCAATACAGTTCTCCAATTCTCGGACATTCCCCGGCCAGGAATAACTGGTGAGCAGATCAATCGCCGGTGTGGATATGCGCTTGATGAGCTTTCCGTTCTTTTCCGCGTATTTTTCTGTAAAATGATCCGCTAAAAGAACAATATCACTCTTCCGTTCCCGTAAGGGGGGAATATGCAAGGGAAATACGTTGAGCCGATAGTACAGATCCTCTCGAAACCGGCCTTCCTTAACCGCTTGCTCTACATTCCGGTTGGTCGCGGCAATGAGTCTGACATTGACCTTGATAGGAGCCGCACCTCCTACTCGTTCTAGTTCCCGCTCTTGGAGTACCCTAAGGAGTTTTACCTGGATCTGGGGAGACAGCTCCCCGATTTCATCCATAAAAATCGTCCCCTGGTGGGCGAGCTCAAACCTGCCTTTACGCTGACTCGTGGCTCCGGTAAACGCCCCTTTTTCATGACCAAACAGTTCACTTTCAATGATCGATTCAGGCAGCGCGGCACAGTTTATCTTGATCAATGCAGCAGCTGCCCGTTTTGAAAGCCGGTGCAGCTCAACTGCCACAAGTTCCTTGCCGGTACCGCTTTCTCCGGTGATGAGAACCGTGGCATCACTAGGAGCCACCTGGGTTAGCATCTGGTAAAATCCTTGCATGGCCTGAGCGGTTCCTATGATGGCGCTCCCTTCGGCGATCCTTCCTCCATGGACTTGTGTGCCTCGTCCCTCTTTTGAAAGATTCCGGTCTCGAAAACGCTCCTTGAGGGCTGTTCCTTCTTGCTGAAACCGAAATTGCTCTTCCAGGATCCGCTCTCGGAGCTTCGCTGAATCAGCTATAATCGTCGAAACTTTTTCAAGTAAAACCCGATCTCGAAGCATCTGCATAGCTAAACAGGCATGATAGGGATCATGCTGAATTCGGCGTTCCGCACTGAGCGTACCGATAATCCCACCACCTGATATGATAGGAACACAGTAATACGTGAGCCCCACCATATCCGCCCTGGTTCGATTCTTTGCCCGGTTAAGGAAACGAGTCTCCTTAGAGAGATCCGGTATCATAATCGTCTGGCCTGATTCAAACACCCGGCCCACTAAACCTTCCCCAAGCCGGTAAAGCCCCCGTTTCTTCTCTTCCGGGGAAAGCCCGTAGGCTTCTTCTATTTTCAACAGTCCTGAGGATCGATCTAAAAGAGTTACCATACCCCAGGTAAGTCCTGCCCGTATTTCCAGGAAACTCAAGAGCGGGCCTAAGGCGGCCCGCAGTTCCACATGTTTATCAAAAGTTCGGGCGATATCAAAGAGTAATTCCAATTCCGCCCGTTCCCAATCCGAACTATTGACATCCACAGTCAGGGTAGTAATCATGGAGGAATACTACTCCATTTATGGAGTATTTTCTAGTACATGCCACCTGAACTATTGCTTAGGGTAGTTGTACTTCTTTTACGATAAGATATGTACCAGAGACTCAATCTGCTCAAGCACCACATCATAATCCAGAGAGACAACCAGTCCACAGATCTCAGCCAAACGCTCGTCCACTTCCTCATTAAAACTGAACCCTCCAAGCTCTACAGCCAATGCATCGGCGATAGTGCTTTCCCCATACGTACAGGCCTTGGCTAAGGCGTCCAATTTTTCCCGCAAAACCTTTTCATCTACCTGCTGTTTTTCTTTTGTTTCCCCTTTATCCATGAGGGAAGTAGTGCACAGTTTTTCTCTAAAACGCAGCATATCTTCACAAAAGGCTTCAGTTTCCTCAATACATTTGACATAATTACCGTTCCTTGAAGCGTATTCAAGGCTATATGCCCATTTTGACAGGGCATCTACCCCCATGTTGGCAAATACCCCTTTCATCGCATGAAGCCTGATAGTATACTCTTTCCAATTCTTATCAGCACTAAACAAACGGATTTCTTTGATGTAGGTATCCAGCTCTATACAGAATTGCCGGAGGATCTGGGCATAAGTGGTATAATCGTTTCCCACATGAGATAGGCCCACGGTACTATCCATAATGCCTAACTGATTCAGCTCATTCATAAGAGCTGCAAACTGCTCATCTATCGGCGCTTGAGGATCTGAGGAACTGTGGGCCTCCATATTTATCTTATCCTGGGGCAGCCACTTGGCCAGTACTAGGTTTAACTGGGTAGCATCAATAGGTTTAGAGATAAAGTCGTCCATGCCTGATTCAAAAAAAGCCTCTCGTGCACCACTTACCGCATTAGCACTCAGGGCCACAATGGGCATCTTCTTGAGCCACTCATTCCCGGAATTCCTGATACATTGGGTTGCTTCAGTACCGTCCATGCCCGGCATCATATGATCCATGAACACGAGATCGTAGTGTTTTGTTTTTACCCGTTCAATGGCTTCAAACCCACTTTGTGCGGTGTCAGGATAAATATGGTGGGTGGCCAGGAAACCAAGGGCAACGGTGAGATTAATGGAATTGTCGTCCACCACCAGCACTTGTACAGTATCCAAGGCAATCACCCGCTCAAGGGCCTTGGTCTTTTCGGTTTTGCTGGGATCCCCTTTGACAAGGGGTAGATAAACGGTAAATACCGAACCGATACCGTATTCACTTTCAAATTCTACGATACCCCCCATCATGTTAACCAGGTTTTTGGTAATGGAAAGCCCCAAGCCGGTACCTACAACACCCCGGTTCTTACTACTGTCAAACTGTTGGAAGGTATTGAACAGTTTAGAAAAATTCTCCTGCTTAATCCCGATACCAGTATCTTTTACCGTAAAAGCGATCCATTCAGCCCTATTCCGGGTTACCCGCTGAACCTTGAACTGTACGTACCCTTCCTGGGTGTATTTAATGGCGTTGTTGACCAGATTGGTAATCACTTGCCGGATCCGTACCTCATCTCCGTAAATCACCTCAGGGATCGAATCATCAAATTCGCACCTAAACTCCAATTCTTTGGACATAGCGGTAAATTTGCTCATGGAACAGATGTTGTCGTAGAGGCCCAGCAGGTTGAAATGCACGGGAACGAGTTCTAAGTTCCCTGCTTCGATCTTGGAAAAGTCCAAAATATCGTTGATGATCTGTAGCAGGGCCTTGGACATTTTCTTGATATCCATAAAGTAGCCCTGTTGAACCACATCCAGGTTATCGGTACGCATGAGATCGCTCATGCCAATGATGGCATTCATGGGAGTACGGATTTCATGGCTCATAGAAGCAAGAAATTGGCTTTTGGCCTTGGATGCATCTTCTGCCTGATACTTGGCTTTGAGCAGTTCTGTAATGTCATGGAAGGAAATCATAAGTCCCTTCGCTACCCCTTCGGTCTCGATCATAGGGGTGATGAGAATGGTATAGTTTCGGAAATCCTCATCACTGCCGATATCCAGGACTTCTTGGATTTCGATGGTTTTCTTTTCCGTAAGGGCCTGTTGAAATACCTGGCGTATCATGAGGGCAAAGGCTCTATTCCCAGAACGTTCCATGACTTCCTCAAAACTTCGGCCATTGATAAGCCCAAAATGCGGGATACGGGCACGGGTCAGAAAAATATGAGTACAATAGGCAAAACAGAGATTTTTATCAAGAAATATGATAATATCTGGACTGTTTTCAAGGAGCATGTGCAAATATTTTTCCTGCCGTGATTTTTCCGCTATCACGGTAGCGCTGAACTTGGCACGCGCCACGGTAGTTTTTTCCGCCCGGGTGATAACCTGTTGCATGGCCGCAAGCTGGATGTTCAATTGTTTGACCTCTTCCTGCAAAGCCAAGTTTTCTTTTTTTAAGTGTTCATGTTGTTTTTCTATAGCACCAGGTGTATCTGCATAAGCGGATATTTCCGGTACTATGGGAGCATCATATTCCACGGTTACTTCTCCCTGTACTATGAGATGATCTTAAGAGACAGATCTTATGCTCTATTTCAATACTTCCTATACTAAATATACCATCAATTTCGTCTCGATATCCTATTTATATAATGAAATACTCCTTATAAAATACAAACAATCAGAGCATCATTCAGCATGCTAATCATGCTAAGAGCCTTCGCAACTGGACAACTTTCTCATCTATTACATCATAATCTAAGGAAGCCACGAGGTTGCTTATTTCTCTAAGCATTTCATCCGCAACCTCATTGTAAGTCATCCGATCTAGTTCTGCAGCCAGACTATCTGCCTTGTCGCTTGCCCCTATATTACAGGCTTGAGCCAGAGCCTCCAACTTCTCCTCTAATAGCCCCTGGGTTACCAACGTCTTCTTCGCCACCTCCCCCATTTCCATAAGCCCGGTTTTTATAAGCGTTTCCCTGAACCAATACATCTCCTGGCAAATACATTCGGTCTCCTTGATACAGGTGGCACCGTCGTTGTTTTTTGAGGCCTGTTCCAGCTTGTACGCCCATTTGGACAGGCTATCCATGCCTAT
>JAISBK010000195.1 GCA_031266255.1 Treponema sp. | reverse complement strand
GGCAGCACGGGAACCAGGAGCAGGGGGTCTTCCTTCTTTTCCAACTTAGGGAGAAAGGGCCGCCACAGGGATAGGACTTCAGAAGGCGAGGACCATACCGCAGGATCAGGGAAGGGAGCCTCAGCTGCTTCGGCAAAGCCCCCGGCAGCCAAGGCTCGGCGCAGGGCAGCTTCGTCGGCATACACCCTGCATGGGTTACCAGGAAAAAGCCGGGAAAGGGCTTTGATGAAACGGTTTTCCAAGGGGTGGGGAAAGGGAGTAAGCAATCCCCGTTCCGCACTGTTCTTAACCTCCCTAAGTAAGGCGCTTGGGGTATGTCCGAGTACCGCGGCCCCGCCGTATTGCCAGAGATCCACCAAACGCCTTCCCCCTTGGGTATAGAGATGAAACTCCCGAGCCCGCAGTACCTGAGGAACCTGCCGTAAACGCGCGTATGCAGCATCCTGAGTACCGTGTTTATCTATCCTCATAGACCTGGGTAATCCTTTTACTCTGTTTAAGGCTCAGAAACCGCATTTCTTTACCCGTATCAAAGTAGACCCGGATAAGCGGACCTTCCTCGGTTTCCTGGACCTCTACCACTGAACCGTATCCCTGATCATCATGGAAAATCCGACTGCCCACCTGCCAGCAGCCTGGGGCCTTGTTCGGTACCCGAGAAGGAGGGTTCCGGGGGGAATAGCCCCGTGGGGGTGAACCGATAATCCGCAGGTTTGTCTTATCTATTTCCATAAGAAACACGGATGGTTCCATGAACATGCTACGACCATACATACGCCGCTGGGCACAGGAACTGAGGTATAATTCATCCATAGCCCGGGTTGCGCCCACATAAAAAAGCCGCCGCTCCTCTTCCAGGTCTGCTCCTTTTTTGTCATCCCGGGGGAATATCCCCTTTTCAATACCGGTCATAATAACCCGTGGAAACTCAAGCCCCTTGGTATTATGGAGGGTAATAAGGGTAACCCTATCCTGGGCGCCCTCGTTCCCTGGGATGTCTTCCAAGGAGCGGTCAAGTTCGATGTGTTCTAGAAATTCCAGTAGTCCCGGCAGGCTTGCTGGATAAAGACTCCCCGCGTTAGCCAATTCCTGCAGGTTACTGATACGCTGATTCCCGGCGATTTCATCGTTGGTTAGGTGATAGTCCACGATTCCCGCATCCTGGACCAGCTGTACGATACAGACCGAAAGCCCTTCACCGGCATGTAAACCCGTAGGTTTCTCCTGGTCCTGGGATGGTGGCGAGGTGCTCTGTTGGGGGGCCTCCTGATAATCCAGTAAGGATCGTGCTTTTTCGATAGCTCCGAGAAAGACGCCGATCCCGGAACGAGCCTTGGCCGGGAGGACAGCCTTGAGCCTTTGGGCCGCAACGCCGAGATTCCCGTCTGCTTCAGCGCCCATAAAGGCTTCACCCACGATACGGTCAACCGTGGCAGTTCCCACCCCCCGGGCAGGCTTATTCACCACCCGGCGAAAGGCCACTTCGTCCCGGGGATTCACGAGGAAAGCCAGCAACGCAAGCGCATCCTTCACCTCTTCCCGTTCATAAAATTTGAGGGATCCAACCACCCGATAGGGAATCCCCCAACGCAAGAATGTGGTTTCAAAACTCAGGGATTGGGCATTGGTTCGGTACAATACCGCCCAATCTGCATAGGACACCTTCTTGGAAAGGGCTTTTTCGCGGTTCTGGTCTTCCTGAGCAGGATGCACCGACCTTTCGATAAGATGTGCACAAAAGACCGCTTCTTCATCCTGGTTCGGAAGGAAGGCCAGAACCGGTTTTTTCCCGTTTCCCCGTTCCGCGCTGAGTATCTTCCCCAGGCGGCCTTGGTTATGGCTGACCACTGAAGAAGCGGTCTGCAAGATAGGCGCGGTGGAACGGTAATTCCGTTCGAGCCGAATTATATCGGTTCCGGGGAACCGATCCGGAAATTCCTGGATGTTCCGTACCTCTGCTCCCCGGAACCGGTAAATAGACTGATCGTCATCCCCTACCACACATACATAAGTTTCAGGACCGCAGAGTTCCTTTAACAATGCAAACTGGGCGATGTTAGCATCCTGGTACTCATCCACCAGGATCACCTGAAAACGATCTTTAAAATGCCGGGCCACTTCAGGGTACGTTCTCAAGATTTCCACCGGTTTTTTGATCAGATCCCCGAAGTCCACATTCCCTATCTGGCGCAGCCGTTCCTCGTATTTGGTATACAGGTCGCGGAATTCCTGGCGGGGGTCTATGAGGGACAATTCCGGCTGCTCTGGGGAGAGAAAAAGGTCTTTGGCCCGGGCAATACCATAGGCAGTCTGTTTAATTGCTGCCAGGGAAGCTCCCTCCATGAGCGTGGCAACCAGGGAACTCATATCATCATCATCATAAATAACAAACCCTGCATTAAGGTCCATAAGCCTTCCATTACGCCTGAGGAACCATGCGCCAAAGGAGTGAAACGTCCGCAGCATGGCATAGGCAGCCCTATCATCAATCAGCCGCGCCCGTTCCGCCATTTCCCGGGCAGCTTTGTTGGTAAATGTTACCGCCAGGATAGACCGGGGATCCATCCCTTGCTCCCGAATCAGATAGGCGATCTTGGTGGTGATCACCCTGGTCTTACCTGAGCCTGCACCTGCGAGGATGAGTAACGGCTTTCCCCAATGAAACACCGCTTCCCGCTGTTCAGGGTTAAGGGTCATCAGGTAAGGAGGAATAGGTTCCTGGGTTTCACCGCTTTTGTCTGTTCTGTTTAGCACTTCATTACCACCTCGGTCCGGCCAAAGCCGCCCAGCTCAGGCCGGGAAAAATAATACTCCGCCACCTGGGGTTGTTCCTTGAGAAATGCATGTACCCCCTGTTGGAGGATTCCCTCTCCTTTACCATGAATCACCGAGAATTCCCGCAAGCCTGCTAAAACCGCAGCGTCAATCTGCCGCTGTAAGGTCTTGATGGCCTCTTCAAGACGCATACCTCTTAGGCTAATCTCAAACCGGGGACTCATGTCTGCACTAAAATCAGGCAGGGTTATGAGCGGTTTTTGCTCCTCCTGAGCAAGCGGAAGGGGGTACAGGTCTTGTTCAGGGAAACTCATCTTGAGCGAACCTATCTCCACTACCCAGGAACCATTTTTGTCCGCCCTGAACACCCTGCCTTGGCATTTGGATTTTCCTGCTAGGACCAGGGTTCCGGGCTTGAGATGGATTCGGGGACCAGGTTCTGGTTCCACCGCACAAGGGCACGCTTCTACCTTCAGCGCCGCATCCTCCACCGCCACGGTGGTTTCCAGGTTCTTGAGAAATTCCTTTACCTTCACCGTCTTTTCCCGGCTTAATTCCCCTTCTTTTACCTCCCGAACCAGATTCTCCAAGGTCTTCCGGCTTTCCTCCAAGAGCCTTCGGAGCTTCCCCACCGCTCCGGCCTTGAGTTCCGCCTCCTGCTGCCTAAGCCTCAGTTCCTTGAGATCTGCCCGGCGCTGTTCCTCTCGAAGCCGCTGCTCCTCCTGTTGTTTCAGTTTCAGCGCGGTATTCAGTTCCTGATGTTTCATGGTCAGCCCCTGGATAAGCGCGGAAACATCGGCCTGTTCGTCTTTTAGGTAGGACCGGGCTTGGTTAATGATAGCCCGGGGTATGCCGTTTCGAGCGGCAATATCCACTGCCCGGCTTTCCCCAGGAACCCCCTTGATCAGACGATAGGTCGGCGATAAGGTCTCGGTATCGAATTCCACCGAAGCGTTTTCCACCTGTTCATGGGTATATCCGTAATACTTCAAGCTGCTCTGGTGGGTGGTGGCCACGAGCCTGACCTGTTTCTCGAGGAGATGATCCATGATGGCCATAGCCATAGCGCTCCCTTCTTCGGGATCAGTACCCGCGCCCAGTTCGTCTAACAGCACGAGGGAATGTTCCGTGGCCTGGGCGATAATCGCCGCGATAGCGCTCATGTGCGCGGAAAAAGTTGAGAGGGACTGGCTCAAGGACTGCTCATCCCCGATATCCCCATACACCCCATCACAGATAGGGAGTATAGTCCCCGCTGCTGCAGGCAGGGCAAGGCCGAATTGGTTCATCAGGACAAATAGTCCCAAGGTTTTGAGGCTTACGGTTTTTCCCCCGGTATTCGGCCCGGTGATGATCACCACCTTGGTATGCGGTTCCATGACAAAATCAATGGGCACCGCGTGATCCCCCAAGAGGGGATGTCGGGCTTGCTTGAGGATCACCCCACACCCTAAGCCCTCTTGGGCAAAATGCCCCTGGGTTTCACCGGCATACCGCGCCCTGGCTCGGATGGTCTCAAGGTAGAGGATCCCTTCATGAAACCCCGCAAGCGCTTGCCGCTGTTCGACCATGCGGCCAGTCAATTCCCGCAATATGCGGCGGATCTCTCCCTCAAGCCTTCGGCGCTCAATGAGGATTTCGTTGTTCTTTTCTACCACTGCTCCCGGTTCCACAAACAGGGTCTGTCCTGTGGCAGAAACCTCATGCACAATACCTTTAATCCGGCCCCGGAAATTGGCTTTTACCGCCAGCACGGTACGGCCGTCCCGTTGAGCGGGAACCGGAGATTGGAGCATATACCGGGTATCTTCAGCTTGGGTATATCGGGAAATCAGGACTTCCACATCCTTGGTTAAGGTGCGGATCTTCTGGTGTATCTCCCGCAATACCGGGAGGTCCCGGAGCTTGCCTGTTTTATCAAGCACCCGAAAGACTTCCCGAGCAAGGGGGAGCGCATCAGGCAGGGCCAATACCAGGCTGCGCAGGGACGTTTGTTCCGATCCCTTAGCATCATCCATTATTCCCGCTTCCCCACCCAGGAGCCATTGTTTTACGGCTTCCCCTCGATGGATAAAAACCCCCAGGGCATAGGCTTCATCCAGGGCAAGACAGGTTCCTGGGACTCCCAGTTTGGGAAGTAAGGAGCTTATATCTGGCAAAGGTTCCCGCGGTTCCGGCGCTCCTGAAACCATACGATCCCCTACTGCAGCCACAAGGCCCTTGAGTTTTCCCACTTCCTGGGGATCCCAGCGGGGAAGGTCCCGGAGTATACGGCGGGCCGCTGCTTCATTTAAGGCTCCTTGGGCCACCCTTTGACGAATGACATCAAATTCCAGCAGTTTTATGGTTTTTTCATGCATAATACCCTATGAGTTTCCTTATCACTCCGGCTTAATCAGCGTATCTTGAGCATTCCCGAGAGTTCATCTTGGATCCGGAGAAAACTTTCATACCGATCTTCATGAATCACTCCACTACTCACCGCCTCAAGGATCTTACATCCTGGTTCGGTTCGGTGAGAACAGGAGAGTCCGTAAGTACATTTTCCCGCGAGGGGGGCAAATTCCCGCATATAGAAAAGGACCTCCGCTGCTTCTATACGGTCCGGCACAAAGCGCCGCATACCAGGGGTATCAATGATTCCGGTACCTTCCCCGAGACGGGGAATCTCCAGAAGCACCGACATGGTGGTGGTATGGTTTCCCCGGTCGTATTTTTCATTAAGGGAACCTACCCTAATGGCAAGATCCGGAACCAAAGCCTTGATAAGGCTGGACTTTCCTACTCCGGATTGGCCTAGGAGCACTGAAAAACGATGCGCGATATGGCTTCGTAGTTCGTCCATCCCTTCCCCTGTCCGGGCTGAAACCCGGAGTACCGGATACCCGATACGGCTCCAATCTTGGAGCCGCTCCTCGATATCAATATCGGTCCCCTCCCCGCGGTACAGATCCTGTTTGTTGCAGACAATCACCAAGGGAATACCCACGCTATCTGCTTGCATGAGAATCCGGTCCAAGAAACGGGGTCTAAAAGGCGGTGAAACCGGGGTAGTAACACACAGGGCCAGGTCTACATTGGCTGCCAAGAGCTGAGAGGACTGGCTTTGCCGGTTAAATCGGGAAAACAGATTTCTTCGGGTTTTCAGTTCCCGAATGAAGCCCTGATGCCCAGGCTCCTGGTCAAAACTCACCCGATCCCCGGGAGCCAGGGGCTTATCATAAGGTTCCACCCCTTTAAGAACCTTACCTTTGATACGGCAGGTCACGTTTGTCTTGACTGTTTCTACACCCTTCTTTCCAGGTTGAGGCACATCAGGCTTTACCATAAAGATATTTCGGGAAGCGGAGATCACCAGGCCCTTCATCGGTCTAAAGCACTCCTTGTACCATGCTTTGTTCCATGACTTATTATAAAGGAGGAACAAGACCACTTACAATGGGGCTTTGGCTACCCCCCAGCGTAACCTACATCCAGAAATCCTGGTTAGGAAAAACAAAATAAGCCGCTGATATCCTGGCTAGTGATTAAACAGATTAGGGGAACGTAGGTAGGTTTCCGCATTAAATGGCTGCAAGAGATTACTAAGGGGGTTATTGCTTACAATGGACCTGATAATCTTGGCTGATAACTCTGTAGAAGAGACCACCTCAAGGTTAGGAATCTTTTCCGGGGTCGAATAAGGACAGTACACCGTGTCTGTTACAATGATCCGGTGTAATAGTCCTTGCTTTGAAAGTTGATTCAACCGTTGCGAGGCAGGGGGTGAAAAAATAGCATGTACCGCGATGATGTTGATCTCCGCAGGTCTCAGGGGAGCTAAGGCACCGATAAGGCTTGTCACGGATCCCGCGGTGTCCACCATATCATCCACAATCCACAATATCTTACCCTCAATTGGATCCGCAGAAAGAATATTGATGGATTCAATGGTATTAGTCCGTGAATAATCCCGCTGCTTATGGGCTACTACCAAAGGCGCACCAAAAGCGTTGGCAAAATCTCGGGCCAGCTTTTCCCCGCCTGCATCAACCGAACAAAAGGCCCAATGGGGACGTACCTCCTGTTCGAGGGTCTTGCTATTCCGAATATACACATCACAGAGATACCGTTTGAGAAGGGTTAAGGCAGGAATATCATCCACCGCGCACACCGTGGGATCTACCATGGATTTGGATTTATCTGAATGAAGTTGGTAGGTTACGATATGCCGCGTTCCCAGACTTATCAGAATTTTAAAATGAACCCACAATCCCACGGAACTGCGCCGGATGGTTCTATCGGACCGTGAACAAGAAACAAAAGGTTCAAAGAAGATGATCTGAGCCGCTTGGCTCCGTTTCAGGGCATCAACCGCATGGTAGGACTCAATCTTTGCCTCTTCCACCCCGATGTTCGCCTCATTCCGGGCACAACTGGTAAAAAGAATTACATCTTTACCTCTGATGGAAGTATTAACCGTCACTTCCAACTCACCATCTGCAAAACGATCGGTTTTCAGGGATTCAACCGCATCACACCCATCCGCTACCGATACAAAACTTGGAAACTTTGTCACCTGAGCAACTACTCGAGAAGCATATTCCTTCATAGACCGAGTAGCCATTATGACAAATTCATTCACCATGTATACTCCGCTTAATCAATAAGCTCTCATAGCCTTCGTATTACCTCTTGACTTTTATAATAAGGTGGATGACGGGGTTTGAACCCGCGACAGCCAGATCCACAATCTGGAACTCTACCCCTGAGCTACATCCACCATACAAGCTTCTTTAAGCATGTCTAAAATTTCAAAGTTTGTCAACAGGGCGGCAGGATAATCCAGTAATTCCGAATTCAAAACCGATAACTCTTTGCTACATAAGGAATTAGACAAAAATGGCAAAAAATATCGTTTTCGTAATTCCTTATGATATAAGGAGTTACCGTTTGAATTCGGAATAGCTGAGGATAAACACATAGAATTTGCTAACTTAATTCTATGCGTTTATCCTGAAAAGTTATTGACCCAAGGAACAAAACATATTAAGTTGAACTACTTTCAAAAAAGTATGTTTTTAAATTAACTCGGTTTATAAAACCGGTTTAGAGGAGACTGAAATGAACAGAATTAATGTAATCGCACTTGGTGTAAAGGATATGGAAAAATCTCTTGGCTTTTACAAAGGCATAGGATTTAAAACCTATGAACAGAACAGCCGGCCCGCAGTCGTGTTTTTTGACAATCAAGGCACGAAACTTGAATTATATCCATTGGATAAACTGGCTGAAGATATTGACCCCCAATGTCCGCCAGAAATTTCACCAGGTAAATTCTCCGGTATAACCTTTGCCATTACTATGAAATCTGAAAAAGAAGTTGACGCTTTTATGAATGTGGTTGTAAAAAACGGCGGTGTAGTGGTGAAAAAACCGCAACTGGTTTTTTGGGGCGGTTATAGTGGATATTTTCAGGATATAGACGGCTATTACTGGGAAGTTGCATATAGCAAGCATTGGAAATTTGATGAAAACGACATGCTTGTAATTGAGCCGTCATAACAAAAACATGAGGCAGTTTCAAAAATTGAAGATACCAAAGATCATTACAAGAAAAGTCTTCGACATTCAAGATAAAAACGTTTTTCGACCGCTTCTCCCATGGAAAAGCTCTTTCGCGGCAGAGGCCCCCGGTGAGCAACGGTTTTGAAAAGACCGCTCTTTTTAACGGGAGGTAACAGGATTCCCACTGAGGTACTACCCGCATGTTGAGCGCTTTTGAATAGATCCGCTTCCCCATGAATATAATCAATGGAAGTACCTGGGGTATCCTTAATAAATCCATCCACCAGGGGCTGAAGGTAGTCCGTGGCAAGTCCTGAAGCCTCGACTTCCACAAGAATGAGTTCAGTACCGGCTATGAGACCAAGCCGGCTTTGCGCTTCCCCTCCTACCAGGGCGGATAATTCCCCGGGCTGTGCCACCAGACGGCTGGTAAAGCCGGGTAATTGGGAGAGGAGATCGAGTACGGTCCCCAGTTCTGCACCAAAAATAAGGCGATGAATAGGCTCAAACCCGATGCCCGGATCATAGAGGTTTTCCACCTCTACCAGGGCCCACCGTGCAGGGTGAACCATGAGTCCCGGTTCCTCTGCATGGGCAGCCTTGTATTCTTCCCAGATGGCCTTGGCGCTTGCCAAGGAATGGTTCCCATCCCCCACCGCATAGAGAAAAGGTACTTCCCCTGGACTGCCGTAACTACGTCGGGCTTTTTGGGCCAAGGCCTCAAGGCCCTCAGCAAGAGATGCCCACGCGGTTTCCTGATCCAAGATCCAGCCGGAAACACCCCCCCCTTGCAAGGAGGTTTGGTATACCGGCGGCCCCGCCTTTTTTGCCTGTTCTCCTAACCCGGGAAGCAGAGAATCAGCTTCATCATCAATGAGCAGGATCACATGAGAACTCTCCAAAGCCGCTCCCCGGCGAACCTCCATCCGGGGAGGCAACCGCTCTGCTATGGTTCCTTCGGTTGCCCTGATAAGGGCACGGGTCTGGGCTTTCCAATCGTACTGTTCCAGATCAACGGCAACCATGAGTCCACGCCGACACTGGTGATAGGGAGTGCTCCGTTCCAGGTACACCAAGCCCTTTTTCAGCGGAGTCAAGATACCCGTAGCGAGATACGCGTCCATGGCGTGATGTATATTCCGGATCCGCTCGGTTCGTCCAGGATCTCCCAGGTATATTTCGGGAAAAATCAGGTGCAACGTAGAAGGAGCCGAACCAACCGTATCCGCTACCGTGGCCCAGTATGCCTTATCCTGGGTAAACTGATCACAGGCGATCACCGCCCATTTCTCTAAATCCGTGCCTTGCCGGGGAAGCATGATCTCAGGAATGGCAAGGCCTAAGTTCGCGAGGTGCTGCTGTAGGTTTTGCAAGAAACTCCTCCTTAAATGATGCTGGTATCATATCCTGGAGTGAACATCCTTGCAACTCCCCCCATTGCCCCATGAAAAATACGAAACATGTCACCGAAATAACCATGAGGACGCTCAGCTGTATAAGAAATGAGCAGACACGGCTTTATATGTAACTATAGGTATGGTCTATGGTTTATAGAGATGTTCATTCGTAATTTTACGGAGCTATTAGCTATATTTCTGTTAAATTATACAGTATTTGTATAATTGTAGTTGAATAAGACAAAGTTTTTCTAGTAGTATTAAAGTA
Organism: Treponema sp.; assembly: GCA_031266255.1. Classification (GTDB taxonomy): domain Bacteria; phylum Spirochaetota; class Spirochaetia; order Treponematales; family Breznakiellaceae; genus JAIRLU01. The sequence continues at coordinate 6,743 of JAISBK010000195.1, read as the reverse complement.
ACAGAGCTTATTTATAGTAGGTATTATAAAAAATGAGCCAAATACATAAAAAAATTGGAGAGGGTTTTAATACATGTTGGACCTCGGCCACATCCACCGTAAGGAATACGAGTTAGACGCCGACCGATCCGAACCTATTGTCATTGCCGAAGCGCCCGGCAGGGTTCATTACCTTGGTGAGCATGGTGAGCCAAAGGCCGGATTATTTCTCTCTTCGGCAATTGACCGGTATATCCGTGTTGCGGTGAGCCCTCGGAAGGATAGTTCCCTTAGGTTTTATGCTGCTGATCTGGGGGAACGGAAACGCACTACCCTGGTTAATCTTAAGTATAAACGGGAAGATCGCTGGGCTAATTATATCAAGGTGGCGATCCATATATTTGCGAATATGGGGTATCCGGTTAAGGGGCTTAATTTTACCCTGGTGGGGGATATTCCTCAGCACATTGGACTGGCTTCTTCATCAGCCATAGAGGTAGCCGCGGCTTCGGCCCTCCGGGGATTTTTCAAGGTTGATATGAGCGATGACGACCTGTTAGACCAGCTTATCCTTTCTAATGAGTTCTTCTTTGAGGAACATACCAACCCCATTGATTATGTCATCGCGCTTGCGGCACGGCAGGATGAGTTTCTCATCGTTGATGAAACAACCCTAGAGGTAAACCGGATTAAATCGAGCATTTCTGAGTATAAGATCCTCATCATGGATTCCCGAGTGCCCCGCATAGGGATGGAAGATGAACTTAAAGAGCGTCAGCATGATATAAAGAAGGGCCTTGCCCTGCTCGCTCAGAAAAAAGAGGGGGCAAGCTTACGAGATTTTGTTACCGCTGATCTGGTTGAATCCATGGGGGATCTCCCCGAAGAAATCAGGCGGCGCAGTATGCATATTGTCCAGGAACTGAGGCGGGTCTACGATGCAGAAGAGGCCCTTACTAAGATGGATCTTGTGGCCCTTTCCAAGGTTATACTTCATTCCCACGAGAGCCTTCGGGATTTGTATGAGGTGTCTTGTCCTGAGATTGATTGGCTGGTGAAACGGGCCCAAGAAATAGAGGGTGTCCTGGGTTCCCGAATGACTGGTCGGGGTTTTGGGGGGTGTACCTATACGATTATTAAAGAAGATGCTATTGAAGAATACCAGCGGCGGATTGAAGACTACGAACGGATCTTCGGGTTCCATCCGGTATTGTACCAAATTAAGCCTGCTACCGGAACCCGGCTTGTACCGGCTTGATGTATTACTTGGAGTTTTATGAATATACTGGTAACCAACGATGATGGTATAACAGGAGAAGGTCTGCTTCTTTTGGCAGTGGCTTTGCGCGCCCAGGGTAGACACCGTATTTGGGTCTTAGCACCGGATTCAGACTGCTCTGGGGTTTCCCACAGTATATCTTTTTTAAAAGCCCCCCTTTGTCTAACTCCTCGGGGAGTAGATACCTGGGTTTGTTCAGGAACTCCGGCGGATTGTGTTATGATGGCCATCCTGGGAGGTCTTTCAATTAAACCTGACCTGGTGGTATCGGGTATTAATAAAGGGGCTAATATAGGAACCGATATTATCTATTCCGGTACTGCCGCAGCAGCCCGGCAGGGGAGCCTTTATGGTCTTCCTTCCATAGCCCTTTCTCTAGCAGGGGAGGGTACTTTTTATTGGGAGGAGGCAGTGTCCTTTGTGGTGGACCATCTTGAGGAATTGCAAGCTTTATGGAAGGCAGATACCTTTATTAATGTAAACCTCCCCAACACCCCGGGAAAACCTGAAGGTATGTTGACTACTTTTCCTTCCCTGCGGATGTACCACGATCGCATATCGATCTTTGATGTTCCTGGTGGTAGGAAATACTGTTTTATCAATGGCGGATCGATATGGACTGAACCAGAAACAGGTTCAGATTGGGATGCGGTTTCCCGAAACTACGTTTCGGTAAGTCCGGTCTTCGTACATCCTGTGGTAAGCCGGGAGCTTTGTCCTGGTGCCCCTGAATATACCGCGGTGGCGCTCCGTTCCCTCAAAAAACAAGGGTAACTCCCTCAGATTTTAGTAAAGAAATTTCCTATTTTGTAGATAATAAATAGAGGAATCGTTTTTGAAATTGAGGTTTCAAGCGCTTTATTAAGGATAGGGTGTCAGAGAGATGATTCCTTATCATGTTAGCGCTTAGGGTGATAAATTTAATTGAGGGGTTCTCTATGATAATGACGGAAACGCTTACGGAAACACTACAAGAAGGAATCCGGCTTTTTAATCTGAAACGATGGGATATGGCGTTACGGGTATTTCTGCAGTTACATACCGATACGAATGAGGAGGATTCCAAGGTTACAAGTGAACTTGCTTATTATTTGGGGCTTTGCTATACCAAACTCGGGCGCTTTGATGATGCTCTCCTCTATCTGGAGCAAGTGGTAAATGCAGAATCGAATGTCCTTAGGGTATATCAATGCCGTTTGACCTTAGCGTATATTTATGTCATTACTGAACGGACAAAAATGGCAGAATTTGAACTTGGCCGTCTATCAGAAATCGGATTTGAATCAGTACAGCTCTATACTATCCTAGCTTATTCAGCCTGTTCCGAGCAACAGTATCGAAAAGCAGTAGAGTTGTATGCTAAAGCCCTGCAATTAGATAATAACAATAGCACTGCCATGAATGGCCTAGGGTATATCTTGGCAGATACCGCCATGAATGTGCAACAAGGGCTGATATTTTGTAAAAAAGCAGTGGATCTTAATCCTGAGAATGCCGCGTATCTTGATTCTCTGGGATGGGCATATTTCAAGAATGGAGATGCCGCAGAGGCGAGAAACTGGCTGCGCCGAGCCTTGGGTATAGCTACCTTGGCATCCCAGCAAAAAGAGATACGGAATCATATACGGATCGTTGCAGGAGGAAGTTGATGCAACGATTGAAAATCATCCTGAACTCCGGAGGGATGATTTGTCTGTGCTTTTTGTTATTTGTTTCGTCGTTGATGCTTGAGGCTCAAGAGGGCTTGGGTGGTACAGATTTGAACACCCTCTATGCCCGGGAGGAATTCCGGTTGGGAGTCCAGGCGTATAATCGTTTTGCCTTTAACGAAGCAATCCTCTCTTTTGAGCAAGCCCTGTCGTTTCGTCCGGTGGATCCCCTGATCATGGATTGGTTGGGCCGGGCGTATTACCGCTCTGGTATGGAAGAAACCGCCCTCAGGCAGTGGCGTTTAGCCGTCGCTGCATACAGCCCTGCTTCAGATGATGCCTTATTGCTCGGTAGCCGTATTGAAACGGTGCGGAACCGGCGCAGTCTCTTGACTATTCTGGGGGATGGTATCCGGTATGTAGCAGCAGGCCGGTATCCCGGTCGGTATGATACCATAACCATTTTTAAACAGCCTACTGCGGTTTTACCCTTAGATGATGGATCTGCTTGGGTGGTAGCTTATGGGAGTAATGAACTGGTCCGGCTTGACGTAAATGGTATTGTCAGGCAGCGTCAACGGGGTCCTCTCAATGGCTTCGACCGACCCTATGATCTCGTGAGAGGAAACGACGGCAGGCTTTTCCTTTCGGAATACCGGGGAGGACGGGTAAGCGTACTTACCAGTAATGGAGAATGGCAGTCTTATATTGGATCCAAAGGCCAGGAAAACGGGATGTTTGTGGGTCCTCAGAATTTGACGGTAGATGAAGAGGGTTATCTGTATGTAGTGGATTACGGTAACCGCCGGATTTCCAAGTTTGATCCTGATGGGGGGTTTATCCTCTCTCTGGGTACTAAAAGCCCTGATTTTTCAGGTTTTCTTTCTCCTACAGGTATTGCTGCTCGGAATGGTAGGGTGTATGCAGCGGATAGCGTAGCAAAACGGATCTATGTATTTGACCGGAACGGAACGTACCTGGGTATTCTCATTCAGGAAGGTTTGACCGGCCCTGAAAGTCTCCGGTTTCTTCCTGATGGCCGGCTTCTGGTGGCGGATACCAATCGAATTCTCCTGGTTGATCCTAATTCTGCGGTCATCCAAGAAATGGGTGTAGCGGGGAATTCCAAGATGCGGATCGTAGGGGCTGCCATGGATCAGAACGGTAATGTATTAGCCGCTAACTTCCAGGAAAACGAGGTCTCGGTGATGACCCGGTTCGCTGATATGGCTGCAGGACTTTTTGTGCAGATAGACCGGGTGGTGACGGATAACTTTCCCCAGATCACCGTGGAACTTTCGGTTCAAGACCGGCTTCGGCGGCCTATTCTGGGGCTTGACGGTCGGAATTTTCTGTTGAGCGAGAAAGGTTATACGGTGGCGGAGCAACAATTTTTGGGTGCAGCCTACCGAGCCGAAACTGCCGATATAGCTATCCTTATAGAACGATCCCAGCGGACTGTAGGCTTCCAAGATGATTTAGCCGCGGCAATCCGGGATATTACGAGGAGTCTCAACGGCAGGATTGTTTCCCTTATTTCTGCTAGTGAACAGCCTCTCAAGGAACAGGCTGATGAGGCGCATTGGCTCCAGAGCGCTCGGGGAAATGGGGCATCCTATACCCCTCGATGGCGCTTTGACTTGGGACTGCGGCTTGCAGCTACGGATCTGCTTCCTGGTGAAAAGAAGCGGGCAGTGGTGTTTGTAGGAGCGGGAAGCATGGGGGATCTTGCCTTTGAACAGTACACCCTTTCGGAGTTGGCTGCGTATCTGGCGAACAACGGTATTGTCTTTCATGCGGTTATGGTTGGGGGAAATCCGGCGGATGACGCTCTTCAGTATCTTTGCGATCAGACCGGTGGACAACTTATATCCCTTTATCGGCCTGAAGGCATTGGACAGGTTATCGAAAGTATCGCCTCTCATCCTACCGGGTCGTATATTCTCAGCTACCGATCCCAGTTACCCACTGATTTTGGCAGGGCATACCTTCCCATAGAAGCGGAGGTATACCTGTTAGAGCGTTCAGGTCGGGATAGTACAGGATATTTTCCACCCCTTGAATAAAAGGGGAAAGCTATATAGGGTAATTATTGAAGTAGTGTAGAATCCTAGTCCTTGAAGGAGGAATGTTTATGGTGGCATATCGCTGGGATAGTACGTTAGAAACCGGGCATGAAGTTATAGATACGCAGCATAAACAGTTGTTTGATGCAATCAATAAGCTGTTGGATACATGCCAAGTGGGAAAGGGAAGCGAAGAATTGACGAAAAATCTGGATTTTTTGAACTCCTATACTATTAAACATTTTTTTGATGAGGAAAAAATCCAACAAAAATATAAGTATCCCGATTATCCGAATCATAAACAATATCATGATGGGTTTAAAAGCACGGTTCGAGATTTAACCCATCGTTTGATATGGTCAGGCCCTACTGAGGAACTAATCAAGGAAGTCCGTTCCAGCATTGGAGATTGGCTGGTTAGTCATATTAAGATTCAAGATTTCAAGCTGGCGAAATATATTAAAGCTCAGGATGCTGCTTTATAGAAAAAAGGGGAACCCCAGCTCATGCGGTATTATTGCGTGATTGGCCTTCTGGCAGGTATGCCGCGTATATCCGCTTCCCCTGCTTCATCCTTTCCATTGCCTGCTTGATCCACCGTTTTGCCGCGTTCCGCTCACCATCCTGCTTCTCCTTCCCGTCCTCGTTCCGGATAAACTCAGGTATGAGCGGGAGTACCACCTCAGGCTTGCCCGGCTTCACCACTGCCGCCACTACCATCTCGTGATAATACAGAGTATGTGTTTCCCCCTCCCTATTCCGCCCTACTTCACGGGCCTTGTCAAACACCCCATGCAACCCACCCGGTTCTATCCCATCCAGTACATTCCTGATTTGGTCAGTCCCCGATATCTTTTCCATCCCAAACAATAACCGCAGGTTGTTCCGTTTCTCTCGTTGTTCCATTGACTCCTGGAAGTTAAACATCGACGGATGCTGAACATAGAAAACCGCAAAGGTTCCCAGAACAAAATCCGCTATTCTGTATTTTCGCCCATTACTTGCACCTCGGGAGGTGATCCACAAAGTATGACGGAAGGATCCTTGTACTAATCTAAGAAAAACCAATTCATTGTAGTATAATGTACTACGTTCATTAGTCTGTAGCTGTTTTTTACCTCATCATACTTTGTGGATCACCACCAAATATCGTTTTCATAACTCATTATGATATAAGGAGTTACAGTTTGAATTTGGAATTACTGGGCGGTAACCGGCGATAGGCTGGTTCTGGGGGTATTAGACCAGTCAAGCTATAACCGGTCGGAAGCGAAGGACAAATCGGTAAGCCATGAGAGCAAAAAGGTGTGGCCGATAGAGGAAAAAGAAAGTTACCAGTGATTGGAAACCCTAGACACTGTTAGCAACAGGTTGGCAGGTGGGGATAGGATACAGGCAGGGGGAGCATTATGGAGGGGACCAAGCGTTTGTATCCCATAAGCGAAGAACTGTTTAATCAGAAGATTTTGCCCATCATCGAAGGGAATTACATCTGGAAAGGGAGAGCGCCCAAAGTATCTCCTTACCCGGTATTTTGCGGGATTCTATATATACTGAGGACCGGCTGTCCCTGGCGGGATTTGCCGGAAGCATACGGGTATTGGCATGTGATCTATGACCGGTTTTCCCGGGGGAGCAGGAGGGGGTTATGGGCGAAGGTCCTGTTAAGTCTGCAGAAGGAGGAAGGGATAGTATTTAACGAAGTGATCATCGACCGTACGACGATGAAAGTCCACCGGCACGGGGGTGGGCAAAAAGGGGGCAGCAGAC
>JAISBK010000138.1 GCA_031266255.1 Treponema sp. | reverse complement strand
CATCTGGCTGTACTAACATGAACCGGGCCAGGATAGCATCATCAATGACCCGCTGCTGGATCACCGGAATGGCCAGCTCGCCTAGGGTAGAAATTCCCAGGGCAAGGAGGGTACCCAAGGCCATGAGCCGGTAGGGTTTTATATACGAAAGGATCCGCGCGACAATCTGCCGATCATAGCCTTTGACCACATCTTCGGTTTCAAAATAGTCAGACATCGCTACTGTCCTGATCAAGTTGCTGCAAGGCAGCTGTCCGGGCATAAAAGCCGCCGCCCGCTATAAGCTCCAAAGGCGTTCCTGCTTCGATAATACGACCTTGATCCAGAACCAGTACATAGTCGGCATTACGGAGGGTTGAAACCCGGTGAGAGACGATGATGGTGGTCTTCCCTGTTCGTTCTGCCAGAAGGCCGGTTAAAATGCGTTTTTCGGTTTCCGCATCTACTGCTGAAAGCGCGTCGTCTAGGATGAGGAATTCCGGCTCTCCTATCAATGCCCGGGCAATGGCAGTCCGCTGTTTCTGCCCCCCTGAAAGGGTAAGCCCCCGTTCACCTATGGGGGTATCTACACCCTGGGTAAAACTCGTCAGATCCGTATCCAGGGCTGCAAGGGCCGCAGCGTGGTTAAGCAAGCGCTCATCCTGTTCAACGTGGCCTTGAGCGACTTCGTCTCTTTTAAGCCTATAGAGGATATTGTTTCTGATAGAATCCGAAAAAAGGTAACTGTCTTGAGGGGTAACCCCAAAACAGCCCCGCAATTCCTGCAAATCCCAATCCCGTACATCCAAACCTTTAACCAGCACCGTACCCTGGGGAGGATCGATCATCCTGGTGAAGGCTTTGATGAGTGTGGATTTTCCCGAACCAGTTCGGCCCAGAATCCCTACCCAAGCCCCCTGCTTGACGGTAAGGGTAATACCGCTCAGAACTGCACTGCCTTCAGGATAGGCAAAAGACAAATCCCGAATAACAATAGCATCAGCCGGTTTGCTTGGTTTCTTGGGGACAGCCAAAGAAGCAATACTCGGCTTGGTCTCCAAGACCTCATTCACCCGTTTAAGGCTCACCGCTCCCCGTTGGATCATGTTCACCGTAAACCCTGCACCCATAAGGGGCCAGATGAGCATTTGCAGATACCGGAACAAGGCCAAAAGATCCCCAGGACTCATAAACCCTTCCACCACCCGAATACCCCCTACCAAGAGCACGATGATCGTGGTAAGCCCGGAAAGAAAGACGACCAAGGGAAAAAATGCCCCATAGAGTTTAACCAAGGCCATATTCGCTTCCCGGTAATCATCATTGGTATCTGCGAATTTTTTGATGAACCACCACTCCTTGACAAAAGACTTGACTACCCGAATTCCCGCGAAGGTTTCCTGTACCGTATCACTCATGGCAGCATACGTTTCCTGGGCCTTCTTGAACCGCTTCCCCAAGGCACTTCCAAAGAGAAGGATACTAACCGTAATAAAGGGCAGGGGAAGCACTGCAAAGGCCGCGGTTCGGGCATCTTGGATGAAGATGATCACCAGGATTGAAGCTGCCATGATCGTACCATCCACCAGAGCCACAAGGCCCAAGCCTATGGACATCCGCACCGCATTGAGATCATTAGTAGCCCGGGCCATGAGATCCCCGATTTTATGCTTCTGGTAAAAGTCATACGACAAGGTGAGGAGGTGTTCAAACAATTTTTCCCGTATTTCCGTTTCGATCCGTCGGGAAGAGCCGTGGATAAAGTACCGCCACAAGAAACGACCCAAGGAGATAATAGCCATCACTCCAACCATACCTGCACAGAGGGTACCTATTTGTTGCCAGGTAAAATTTCCTGAAGCAATCAAATCCACTGCCCGGCGCATAAACTGAGGAATGATTACCTGGGCAGCATCTACGATTATGAGACACCCAAAACCCAAGATATAGTGCATACGATACTGCACAAGATAGGGCAACAGGGTTTTAAATTCCCCAAGAGATACCTTCAAGGAACGATGGGGCATCTTATTCGTTCTTTTCCGTAGCTTCCATGGTTTCTTCTTTTTTCTTAAGGTCTAATTCCAATTTAGCAGACCAGGTATCAATCTTTTTCTTCAAGATCTCAGCCTGAGCGCTTTCTCCTAACAAGATGTGGATCCGCCGCAGGGCACTTAAAAAATTAAGAGCCATTTTAAAATCGTTAATACCCTTGGTAGATAGTTCATACCGTTCCCGGTAACGATCCCCTGCCTGCATAAGGAGACGCTTAATCAACTGCAAATGGTAAATGGTTGCTTCATAGTGGGGAGATCGGAGATCCATATTGACTACCATGTTTTTCACATCAAAGATATTCTTAACCACCGTGGCATAGCGCCCCTCAAGGTCAACAAAGGTCCACCTCCACTTACTATTATCCCCATACGCATTTTCAAGCAGACGAATGGTCAAGCCCAATTTCCGAATCACATAATAACGCCGTTCCGGACTCACCGGCTCCAAAAGGGCAAGTTTATCTTCATACTCACTAAAAAGAATATCCACATAACTGCTTACCATGTCTTCAAGACAGGCAATACCTTTATTAATAGATTTCCGTGCATCATCCAATGCCCCCTGGTTATCTTTTTTCAATACAGATCGAGCCACCCCAGTGAGAATCATATAATATGAAGCAAGATTAAGCCGCGTTTCTACCAGATCAAACTGTTTTAAAGGGACATCAGGACTTTCTTGTGCTGCTATTTCACTCATTAATGTTGCTTCTGCTTTGAGTATCTTATTAATCGTAAGTTTATAACCATTGACTTTAGTTACATACTGGGGATCTTCACCAGTATTTTCAGCAAGTTTCGCCATTCTCTACTCCATTCCCATATTTTACCAGTAAAGCATCTGCATGAGCAAGCGCTACAGTACCTGCATCCCCTGCAAGCATCCGGGCGATCTCTTTTCGCCGTTCACCTGCCTTCAATACCGCCACAGCCGTTACCGTCCGCCCTGCTTCGCTTTTCTTTTTGACTTTGAGATGATTATAAGCCCGAACCGCGATACTAGCAAGATGAGTAACACACAAGATCTGTTTATATTGCCCTATCTGGGCCAAGTATTCCCCCACCGCAAGGGCAACTTCTCCTCCAATACCTGTATCAATTTCATCAAAAACCAGCGTTTCCAGAGAATCCGCCTCAGAAAGCACCGTCTTTATGGCCAGCATGATCCGGGAAAGCTCACCCCCCGAGGCAATCCGGGAAAGCTCTTTGAGTGGCTCCCCCACATTCGGCGTGATAAGAAACTCCACGGTATCAGCACCCCAAGGCCCCAGGTGCTTCCCGGTTTCCACGGTCACGGCAAACCGGGCATGAGGCATACCAAGGTGGGCAAGGATCCCACTTATCCGAGGTTCCAAGTTCCGGGCAGCAACGATCCGTTGATCGCTTAAGTCCTGAGCCCGAGAAGCAAGGTCTGCTTCAATGACCGAAATCGCCGTACTGAGGGTTTCATGACGCGCTTCGGCTCCAGCCAAAGCTTCAAGCTCCGCTTCTGCCTGAACCCGATACGCCTGTATTGCCTCTTCATCAAGCCCATATTTCTTTTTCAGTCGGTAGAGCAGGGAAAGCCGCTCCTCCACAGCTTCAATCCGTCCCGGATCATAACTTAAACTATCCCGGTATCCCCGAAATACCTCTACCATATCCTCAGTTTCATAATACCAATCTTCTATGCGTTTTGCAAGGAAAGCCAGTCCTCCGTCAATGGCTGCAGCGCTTTCTATGGCTCCTCGGATCCTCCGGCTCAGGCTGAGAACCGACCGGTCTTCATCACAGAGAAGGACTCCAAGACTTTGCACCAAACGTACTAATTGCTCAAAATCCCCCAAGCGCCGGGCCTCCTGTTCCAACTCTTGGATCTCTCCTGGTTTAGGGTTACCCTGGCTGATCTCTTCCACTGCATAGTGTAACAGTTCCAACCGCAGTTCCCGATCCCGGGCATGGGTAACCGAGCGATCCAAAGCTTTTTTCTGAACTTCCCGCTCAAGAAACACCCGGTTAAAAGCAACACTTGTTTCCTCAAGACCGGCGAAACGATCCAGATACTTCCTGTGGGTTTCTTTTCTAAGCAGCGATTCATGGGTATGCTGACCATGCAAGTCAACCAAGAAGGCCATAAATTCCGTCAAATCCCCTCGGGTTACCGGCGTCTGCTGTATATAGATGGCACCCCTCCCCGAAGTTTTGATTGTTCGCCTAATGATGATCCGCTCATCTTCAGGGCTAATATCCCGAGCATTTAACCAGGCTAAAGCCTCCTGTTGCTGTTTTCCCAGAGAGACCACTGCGGATACGCTTGCCTCAGAGGCTCCGCTCCGGATTATACTTGGATCGACCTTAGCACCCAATAAAAAACTCAAAGAACCCACCAAGATGGATTTCCCTGCCCCGGTTTCTCCGGTAAGGACATTGAAACCCTCTTCAAACGTCAAGGAAAGGGTATCAATAAGAGCAAAGTTGCGGACACTGAGCTCTTCAAGCATCAGGCCCTCCGGACCACGAAAGTTTGGTACGCAGAGCTTTATAAAACCCGCTTCTATCCGAAGCAATGAGATGGGCTTCATAAGGAGCCTGCTTAATATACACCCGATCTCCTGGTTCCAGCGACTCGGTTACCTGTCCATCTAGGGTCAGGAGTACCCCGCTTCGTTGTTCTGCTTCCACTTCCACGATAACCGCTTCTCGAGCAGGCACTACGATAGGCCGATTCGACAGGGTAAAGGGACAAACTGGATTAATGATTAACGCTTCCATTTCAGGATCGAGAATCGGTCCCCCGGCAGATACAGAATAGGCGGTAGAACCAGTGGGAGTGGCTACAATAAGCCCATCAGAGCGGTATTTACCCAGACGCATATATTCATGGGGAACCAAGGTTTCCGATTCAACCTTGAGACGTATAATCTTAGCTATACCTGAAGCAGAGATAACCGTATCATTCAAACACGAACCTTTGACTACGGTTCTATCCCCCCGTTCTACGGTTACCTCAAGCATAAACCTTCGGGAAATTCCAATCTTTCCGTCCATCCACCGCTTAAAAACTTGAACCCATTCGTCAGGGTGTACTGAAGCAATAAATCCCAAAGTACCCAAATTTACCGGAAAGATGGGTACTCCTAAAGGCGCCATAGATCTGGCGGCATAAAGTACGGTCCCGTCCCCACCAAGACTGAATGCGAGATCATAAGTACCGTCCATACCCCTATCAGGCTTCCCGGTAAAGGCACAGCAGTACGTTTCAATGTGGTTACGATTCAGTTCTTCCCGTATTTCATCGGCCACATGCTGGGCATTGACTTTATGCAGATTAATAAACAGCAACGCCCTTTTTACCGTGGCCATTACAATCCTCCGCCTTCTTTTCTTATCTGTGCGATTTTAAGGAAGGCTTACCATAAGTTTTGCGACCTTTTCAATATCTGTCGTTCCAAGTCGGGGATAGAGCGGAAAAAGAATTGTCCTCAAGGACAGGGAATAACTTTCAGGACATAAACTGGGCTCTACCTTACCGCTTCCCATCAAAGTACCTTCAAAGGCGCTTTCCACGGCAATCTCTTTCCGTTTGGCATAAGCCTTCACTTCTTTCATACCGGTTTCAAGCATCAAAGGAAAAGCATAGTTATTATATTCCCCCTCATCCTCTGGAATAAACCGTTTATGCCGGGTTCGCAATGCCGATTGAGTATAAATCTGAGCGATTCCCTTGCGTTTTTCAAGATTCTTAGTCCCCTCTCGAAACTGAACCACCGCCATAGCGGCATTCATATCTGGGATGCAGTATTCAGGAGGCAAATCCCCATAATTCCGCAGCACCGACGCGTCCCTACGGTTTACTGCATAGAGAAGCGCCCCTCCTCCTGAAGTGAGCATGTCTCGTTCTTCCAAGCCCAAAAGGGTAAAAACCCCCAATGAGGGCTTTCCTTCAGTACCATAGCTCTGGGAACGATCCTCAATAACTGGCAATCCTATCTGAACAATAGAAACCATGTCTGGTACAAAACCCAAGGTATGATGCACAAGAATACACTTCGGTGAAGGATCTCCCCGTTTACACGCAGACTCCAAGGTTTCCCGATCCATACAGGGAGAAAAAGCACTTACGTCACAGTAGACTGCCCTGAGTCCTATATCCTCAAGAACCCGGGCATAGTACCAAGGAGATAATGCAGACAATACTACCCCTGCTCCCTCTTCAAGATTCAATGATTTAAGTGCTACAAAAAGGGCAAATACCGGACTTCTGAGGGCTAAACAATAATCAAACCCCAGATATTCCTTAGCAACCTGAATCAAGAGTCGAGACTGCGCTCCCGGTCCAATCTTATCCTCCACCATAGCCGTAAGAACCGCATCCATTTCTTTCCGCCGGATAGTCGGAGAATAGACTTCAATTCTCATACAAACAGCTGAACCTTATCGAAGATTCGCAATCTTTTGAAGTTCCTTAGGGTTGAAAAGATCTCGGATCCCTAAGATGATAAGATAGCCATGTTCCTGGCGAACAACTCCTTGAATATATTCAGCTCCTATACCGCTTACCATTTGAGGCGGGGGCTGTACATCCTCTTTTTCAATGGTTACTACCCGGGAAACCCTATCAATGATTACTCCCAACTTCATCCCGTCAATATCCAAAATGATAAAACCGGACAAGAGTTCATCATCTTCAGAAACAACCATTTTCTTTAACTGAAATCTTTTATGCAAATTAATAATCGGAATTATTTCACTGCGAAGATTAAAAATGCCTTCTACATACATAGGTGCATTTGGAATAGCCCTCACATCTTGAACCCGGACGATTTCCTTAACATCCATTATATTAATTCCATATAATTCTTCACCCAACTGAAAAGTGACTAATTGATGTTGATCAGCCATATACTCTCCCTTTCTTACTTCATTTTCATAAAGCCAAAGACACCTGTAACCAATGTACTATCGAACAGCTCTTTCTTCAAGAGGGAAAATATAAAAAAGCCTGGCGACGACCTACTTTCCCGCTCCTTTTAGGGGCAGTATCATTGGCGTAAGAGGGCTTGACTTCCGTGTTCGGAATGGGAACGGGT
>JAISBK010000093.1 GCA_031266255.1 Treponema sp. | reverse complement strand
AGTCTATCGTTGTTTTTGAGGAATTCCAAGCAGGATCAAAAACATATAAGGGATCATCCTTCCTCAAGCGCCTCAAGTACCTGAGGGGAAAACCCTTCATATTTGAGTTTTTGCCGTATGGTTGTACCAGACCCATCTATGCCGAGGTGGTTTCTTGCAAGGTACCGGTTGAGTAAGGCCAATTCAGTATCAAAATCCAACACCGCGTTAAGCGCTTCTTGGGCAATATCCCGCTCAATACCCCGACAGCGGAGCGCCGTGATGAGATACCGAGGACTTTCGAGTCTCCGGGCAATGCGGGCTTGCAACCACAACTGAGCATACCGATGGTCATTAACCATGTCTTGCTCAATTAAATGAGAAACCACCCGGTGCACACAGGATGCGGTATGACCTCGCTGTGCCAGTTTACGGGACAAACCCCGGCTACTCTGTTCTGCTCGGGCTACCAGCCCCAAAGCCTGTTGTTCCACCCGTAAACAAGAAGCAGCAAAACGCAACGCCTCTTCTTCCTGACTCGATAAGATTTTATCAGCAACACAGAGGACTTCGGGGTAATAATCCGAAGGCACATATATGGATTTTATGGAAAACAGAGAACCATCTGAAAGCTCAATCCGGTATACAGCCCCCACTGCTTTCAGATTCTCTGATAATTTTACAGACACCACCTGCATAGATGGATACTAAGGTGGTACTTAGCGTTTGGAGAACTGGAATCGCCTGCGAGCCCCAGCTTGACCGTATTTCTTCCGTTCCACCATCCGCGGATCCCGAGTCAAGTACCCCTTACTCCTCAGACTCGCATAATTACCCTGATCCACCTTACACAACGCCCGGGCAAGCCCATGCCGACAGGCCCCTGCCTGCCCTTGCACCCCTCCGCCATACACGTTTATCACGATGTCCACTCGCTGCTCATTCCCCGTTACCATCAACGGCTGCATCACCATCAACGCGTGTTCCCCCTGCGGAAAGTACTCCTTAAGCCCCTTCCCATTCACCTCAATCTTCCCTTCTCCTTCCCTCACGTACACCCGCGCTACTGCCGTCTTCCTTCGCCCTGTTCCGATTCCTAAATTCTTAATCACCTGCTTACCCTCTTGTTCTCGGTCTCACCTTAGACCTGGATATCTTCCGGCTGTTGCGCCGCATGGGGATGAGTTGCTCCCGCATATACCTTGACATTCTTTAACAGTTTCCGCCCCAAAGGACCCTTGGGCAACATACCCTTGATCGCCTTTTCCAAAGGCGCCGTAGGATGCCGCTCAAGTACCTGCTTAAAATAAGCTGCTTTCAGCCCTCCTACATACCCCGAGTGGCTATAGTACTGTTTTTGCTCTGCCTTACGACCGGTAACCCGGATTTTATCCGCATTTACCACGACTACAAAATCCCCTACTTCCTGATGGGGAACAAACACCGCTTTTTCTTTTCCTCTGAGTATTGCGGCGGTCTTAGCAGCGACCCTGCCGAGGACTTTACCGTCAGCATCAATCACAAACCATTTCCGCTCCACGCTGGCGGGTTTTACGAATACTGTTTTCATAAGATGACCTTCTCGTTAATATAAGGTTATTGTGCGCCTAATGCTGCGCTTATGTCAAGACAGGCTCAGTCCGGTCAACAACCCATAGAAATATCCCCATGATTCATGGAATACCCAGCAAGCCACTAGCGGTACTTGCGCTATCCTTCCCAGCCGATTATAGTAAAGCCAGAACAGTTGAGGTAGAATATGCGCTGTCCCCATTGCGGTACTTTTGATGATAAAGTGATCGAATCTCGAACCCTCGCAAACGGCGAAGCAGTGCGCCGTCGCCGGGAATGTAACCATTGCGGACTTCGGTTTACCAGTTATGAACGAATTGAAGAAAAACAGTTTATGGTGATCAAACGGGATCACCGCCGAGAACCTTTTGACCGGCAAAAAATTGAGAAAGGGGTGCAGCGGGCCTTGGAAAAACGACCGGTCTCTCAGATGAGTACCGAATGTTTAATCAACGAAATTGAAGACGCAGCTGCCATACGAGGAAAGATAAACCACGAAATTGAAACCGCCGTTATCGGAGATTTGGTACTGGAAAAGCTTAGAACTTTGGATAAGGTGGCCTATATCCGTTTTGCTTCGGTGTACCGGCATTTTGAGGATATGAATGAATTTGTCAAGGAAATACAAAAACTGGGATGGGATTCGTGAGTCGGTATGAAAATCCTGAAATCCCAAGCATCCGGCCCGGTGCATGTCCTTTGACTGCCCAACAGAAGACCAGCCTTGCCCAATTTTTCCACCTTGCCGGGGATTATCTGAGAGACGGCTATATCCGATGTCGAACGATCCCTCCTTTTACTGACGATCCCCCTCCTGAGGAAGCTACCCAAGGCCTGCCGCCCCAGGCTGATTCCCTAGAAGCACTGGAAACAGAAGTCTTGAATTGCCGAGGCTGTGCCCTGCATACCGGTCGAATCAAGGCGGTTCCCGGAGAAGGGGTACCCCGACCGTTGGTACTGGTCATTGGGGAAGGTCCTGGAGCGGATGAGGATGCTTCAGGGCGGCCTTTTGTGGGACCTGCGGGGCAGCTCCTGGACCGAATGCTTGCATCGGTGGACCTCTCCCGGGAACGTAACTGTTTTATTGCCAATGTGGTAAAATGTCGGCCCCCCCATAACCGAGATCCTTTGCCCGAGGAAACCGCAGCCTGCGCCTCTTTCTTGACTCGGCAGCTTAGCCTGCTTAAACCTCGGATGATTCTCTGCCTAGGCAGGGTAGCTATACAAGCCTTGCTCCATACCGATGAAGGTATCGGGAAGCTCCGGGGAAAGCTCAGCAACTACCAGGGATTTCCCCTGCTTGGAACCTATCATCCTAGTGCGCTCTTGCGGAATGCATCCCTCAAGCGTCCGGTGTGGGAAGACTTAAAAATCCTCCGAACCCAGTTAGCTGTTTTGGATCAGGAAGGATCCTAATGGCTGCAGCAGCAAAGAACCAGGATCCCCTTATCGAGAAAAGCGTACCTTATGTGGATCTGGTCTTTAATCTGCCCCTGCATCAGGTATTCACCTACCTTATAGACCCCAAGGGAGCTGCGGCCCTGGGTAAGCGGGTCATAGCTCCTTTCGGTAGGCAAGAGCACCTAGGGTATATCATCGGAGAACGGGCTGAAGTCCCCCAGGGTTTAGCTGAAGCCGCTATTAAAGCGGTACGCCGGGTGGTAGACCCTGCCCCTGTATTTGACTGCTGGGACCTTGCCCTGGCCGAATGGATCGCCCGGTACTACCTCTGTAGTCTTGGCCAAGCCCTGGCCACGATGATCCCTTCCGGCAGGCGGACCGGAACCTATTCCACCTTTGCGGATTCTGAAGATGAAATAGCCCATAGGATCCCGGAACTCTCCTCAGAACAAAAGCACGCCTTGGAATGTATCATTGCATCCTGCTTTAAAGAAAAAGAAGTGGCTCCCCCTCCTGTTTCCCCGTCGTCCTCATCCTCCCGAATATTGTACCTGTATGGTATCACCGGCTCAGGAAAGACCGAGGTATTCCTGCGGGCTGCAGAGCATATACTCAACCAGGGAAATTCGGTGATCTACCTGGTGCCTGAAATTTCCCTGACCCACCAAACCGCGGAAGCCATAGAGAAGCGTTTTGGCTCCATCGCGACCACCCTTCATTCAGGGATGAGCCCCAGCATCCGGCTTACCCAGTGGGTACGGATCCGGACCGGGGAGGTCCGCATCGTGGTAGGACCCCGAAGCGCGGTATTTGCCCCGATACGAAACCTGGGGCTTATCATCATTGATGAAGAACACGATGGTTCATACAAATCCGGAAATACCCCCCGGTATCATGCCCGGCAGGTGGCCATGCACCGCAGTTCGGTTGAAGGGGCCGTACTGGTGCTGGGTTCTGCAACCCCTTCGGCAGAAGCATGGAAACTCATGGGAGAAGGAACGATCACCCGGCTGAACCTGAGCCGTAGGCTTTCCGGGGGAAGCCTTCCTACCATAAGGTCCGTGAGCCTTGCGCATACCGAGGGCTGCCTTACCAGGGAATTGAAAGAAGAAATCCGCAAAACCGCCCAGTTGGGAAGGCAAACCATCCTTTTTCTCAACCGCCGGGGTTTCGCGTATTTCTATCATTGCCGGGCCTGCGGTTATGAACTCAGCTGTAAGCATTGTTCCGTATCGCTTACCTACCACAAGCAGAAAGGCCGGGCAGTCTGCCATTACTGCGGGTACCAAACCGTTCCTCCAAGGTCCTGTCCTCAGTGCGGTTCCCTGGAAGCCGGATATACCGGTTTCGGTACCGAACTTATTGAAGAGGAGGTTCGCCGGACTTTCCCGGACCTGCGGATTTACCGGGCTGATGCAGATACCACCAGCCGTAAGGGGAGTCTTGAGGAAACCTTGGCCTTGTTCAAGGCCGGGGGATTCGACATACTCCTCGGTACGCAGATGGTTGCCAAGGGACTCAACTTTCCCGGAGTACGCCTGGTAGGGGTTATCCTCGCGGATACCGGCCTCCATCTTCCGGATTTCCGGGCTGCGGAACGGACGTTTTCACTCATTGTCCAAGTTGCAGGCCGGGCAGGCCGGTACTTCCCGGATGGTATGGTCATCGTTCAAACACTGCGGCCCCAGGATCCGATCATCATCCGGGCATGCGCCTTGGATTTGGAAGGGTTCTATACCGCGGAATTGGCCCAACGGAAGATATTGGGCTTTCCCCCCTATACCCGGCTCATCCGTTTCACCGTCCGATCAAAGGAAGAAGCCCGGGCAGATAGGGCCATTGAAAACCTCGCAAACATCGCCGCTCCCCTGCTCCCCTCTCATGGGGATATGTTAGGCCCTGCAGAATGTCCAATCGGCATCATCAGCGGGAATCACCGCCGGCAGCTCATCTTGCGGGGAACCTCCATGGCTCCGCTTCACGCGGCAGCCCGCAATATGCTGACCCGCTACGAAATCGGTAAGGATAATCGGGTATATCTGGAGCTTGATGTAGATCCGGTGAACCTTTTGTAATCACCTACCAAAGGCTCCTGGTACTATAGGTTCAAACACTGATACAGATGGTGCAAGAGTGCTTCCTCCCATGCTCCTGATTTGGGGATATACGCTTTGACTCCGGTAAGGGATACAATTTTTTGTTCCGCTTCGAAGTCATTTGACGTGAGCACGATAATCGACCCCTTATACGAAGAGGTAAGGACGCGCTTAATAAACTCATCACCATCCATATCTGACAGGGACATGCCGGTAATCACCACCGCAACATCCTCTTGGTTAATCGCTTTCAGCGCATCGGCTCCATGGGAAAAGAATTCTCCCACAAATCCCTGTTCTGCAAAAAACGTCTTCATTAATTTCCTAAAAAACTCGCTATTATCCACGTGAATAATAGTTTTCATAACCTACTCCTCAATAAGTAAAGAATCAAAGATACGCTTCACTTTATCTACAGTATAGTATAATAATACGGTACTGGTTCTTACCATTTATATTTTTTGCTCCGCCCTACCCATGCAGGGACAAAACTTAAGAGCAGTGCAAAGGGTATTACCAAGGCTTGAGTTACCTGATTCTGTTGATAAAAATGCGGGAAGAGCTTAATCACCATGGAAAGGATACTTCCGAACAGTACATAGGTCCACAGGGCCTTCAGAAGCTGTTCAGCCCGAAAGCGTTTTGTATCCTCCTTACCAAAGGCCAGGATGAACCCCAGGGGGATGGCCCCTAAGAGTAAGGGATTCACGTAAAGGATGTTGCTGTTATGGTAGGTATAATCATGATTCGTGAAAAAGCTCATAAAAAACAAAAGCGACCCGGCAATCCCAAAGAACAAGCCAAGAACGCTTTGACTCAAACCCCCGAGTATTCGGTATAAGGCAGGCCGCCGGTTTCGTGTTCCCTGGATGGCTGCCATTACCCCGGCAATGAGTAAACCCAGCAGCAACGCCCGGATCCACTGCCGGGGGGGACGCGCTAAAATCGCAGGACGGTTCACGGCCCGATGCAGCACGTCCACTGAAGCGACCAGGTTTCGTGCAGTTCCTTCCTGGTCATAATACTGGAAATCGGCCATCCGGCTGCCAATCTCTTCGGGGAGAAACATTTCTTCCCAAACCGTGATGGGGGTATCAATATCCTGTCCCATCAAGAAGTTAAGAATCCAGTCGAAAAACGGGGAAAACCAGGTATGCCTGCGGACATGCTGGCGTAAGGTATAGCGGCCCGGGGCTTCACCGAATTGCGCCTTAAACTGGCCATCGGTAGCCAGGTCCAGGATGTCCCGAATCCGAGTTGCACAGTTATCCCGGAAATGATGGTAATAATAGTCCCGGTTTTCCGGGAGGACATTGGTTTCCGCAAAACGCTGGATTTCCCCTCGTTTTTCAGGAGGAATATCCAGGGTATAGATGGTTACATCCCGGTTAGTGCGGATGTAGGCTCTGATATTGGCCTCTGCAGTAGAGACGCCGCAGCTATAGAGGAGCCTGCCAAAGGCAAAATTGACAAAAAAGTGATCGTTTTCAAAAGAGAACAGACCGTAATCATAGAACCGGGCCGTGCCAGTGGCGCTGTCTTCAATGATAAGCCCGATATGGCCCCACCAAAAATACAGTTCATCCCCTGGCCCCATTACCGCTACCTTAATGCTCAAACGGTCTCCCGGACTTTGGGCAGTCAAAAAAGAGCCGGTGCAGAGAAGCATCCCCAATAGTATAGCCTTACCGTTCACCTCATCCTCCTTCCCCAAGCATCGGGTTCTTATGGGATCCTGTAGCCATAGTATACCATAATAAGTATATTCATGCTATATAGAGAGATCATGGCGTATATCGAACTTAAACAGGTATGCAAATACTATCACGCAGGAGAAAAAAAGATCATTGCCGCGGATAAGATGAGTTTTAGCATCGAACAACGGGAATTCTGCGTGATCGTCGGTCCCAGTGGTGCAGGCAAAACCACCCTCCTTAACATGCTGGGGGGAATGGACTCCTGTGACGAGGGAACCATTATCTTGAACGGCCGTTTCATTAACGGCATGAATGAACAGCAGTTGACCGATTACCGGCGTTACGACGTGGGCTTTGTCTTTCAGTTTTATAACCTGATTCAGAACTTAACTGCCCTGGAAAACGTGGAACTCGCCTCGGAAATATGCCTGGATCCCTATGATCCAAAGGAGATTCTGGCTGCGGTGGGCCTTTCCCATAGGCTGAACAATTTTCCTGCCCAGCTTTCCGGGGGAGAGCAACAGCGGGTTGCGATTGCCCGGGCTTTGGCCAAGAACCCCAAGATACTCCTTTGCGATGAACCAACCGGCGCGCTGGATTACCAGACCGGAAAACAAATCCTCAAGCTCCTCCAAGAGAGCTGCCGGCAAATCGGTAAAACGGTCGTCCTGATTACCCACAATCAGGCCATTTCCTTGATGGCCGACCGGGTTATTCACCTCAAGAATGGACAGATCATCAAGGTGGAGCATCAGGACGCTCCCCTGCAGGTAGAACACATCGAATGGTAGACCCCGCCTCGGATCCGGTTCTCTTTTTTTCCTCTGAGCACCTCGCACACACCAGGCAAACTAAGCCGCGGAGCCTGGGAAAAACCTATCTAAAGATCATCTTTCGGGAAATCCGGTCTAGTTTGGGGCGTTTCCTGGGGATCTTTGCCATTGTCGCCTTGGGGGTGGGTTTTCTTTCCGGTCTCCTGGCCACAACGCCGGATATGAAGGCTTCGGTGGATCGGTACTTCGATAAGACCAACATGATGGATATGTGGATCAGGGCCACCATGGGGATAAGCCGCGCGGATCTCGATGCCATTGCCCAGCTTAATGAGGTCGCCTTGATCCAAGGTGTTTACTGCTTGGATGTCCTGGTCAAGACCTCCCGGGAGGAAGAGCTGGTTACGAGGATTTACGGCCTTCCCCTGGAAACCGTGGATCAGCCGGAATTCGTAAACCGCCTGGAACTGATCTCCGGCCGGATGCCGGAACAGGAGGACGAATGTCTGGTACAAGAGCCGGGGGGATTTCTGGTACCCATAGCAATCGGTACAACCCTTTCCCTCATGGACGGGGATCTCAAGGAGACATATACCCGGCGCACCTTTACGGTTATCGGCATTGTCAAGAGTCCCCTTTATATTTCTATGGAACGAGAACCAAGCAGCATTGGTACGGGCCGGCTCGGTATGGTCATGTACATTCAGGAACAGGTTTACACGCTTCCGGCCTATACGGACGCGTATATCACCCTCAAAAATGCCAAGTCTCTCAGGGCGTTTACCGATCCCTACCAAACCCTGGTGGACCGTGTCCAAGGTACTCTTGAAGCCTTGGGCAGGGAGCGCTCGCTGATGCGGGAGGAACTGATCCTCACCGAAGCCAGGCTCCATGCCCAGGAAAAAATGGCTCACGCAAGCGCTGAATATGAACAGGGAAGGAACACTGCTGAACAAGAACTGGCTCGGGCTCGTCAAAAACTGAACCAAGGGGCTGCGGAACTTGCCGCGGGGGAAATAGAACTGGCTGCAGCTGAAACCCGTCTCACCCAAGGCAGGGCTGTGTTCATGGAAAAACAAGCCCAGGTTACCCGGGAAATGCAGGACGCGGAACAGCGGCTGAACCAGGGAGCCCTGGAACTGGCCAAGGCCCAGCAGACCCTCGCAACGAACCAGGCCCAGCTTGATGCGGCTCAGGCCGAGGTGGAAAAGACGCGGGCTTCTTTTTTCAGGATGCTCTTTGCCAAAGCCCGCCAAGGCGTGGCTGCTTATGATGCAGGCCGTGCAGCCCTGGAAGCCGGTATGGACCGGTTCAGGGTAGAAGAAGGGGAACTGCGTAAGGCCAGGGCGCTCCTAGAAGCCGGTAAAATCCAAGCCACCACGGAATTTTCCCAGGCCGAGGCAGAACTTGCCGCAGGGGAACAGGAGATAACCAAGGCCCGGCGCAGCCTGACCGAGGCGCGGCAGCGTCTTGCCGCGGGAGAAGCGGTTTACCGTACCCAGGAGCGAAACGTCCGCCAAGAACTGCAAGCCGGAGCAGCCGAACTTGCCGCCGCTCAAAAGCAGGTGGAAGAACTGCGTATCGAAACGCCCCGGTGGTACGTGTTGGATCGTAATGCCAATGTGGGCTGCATAAACTACCAGGTCAATGCGGAAAAAATCGCCGATGTAGCCACGGTATTTCCCCTGTTTTTTCTCCTCATCGCGGTGTTGGTAGCCCTTACCACCATGACCCGCATGGTTGAAGAGGATAGGATTCCCATTGGGACCTTAAAGGCCCTGGGGTATAAAAAGCGGGTCATCCTGTACAAGTACCTTGTTTACGGCGGTTTAACCGGGGTCCTGGGTTGTGCGGTGGGGATGGTCTCCGGCTTTCAGGGCCTGCCCATCATCATCTACCAGGCTTTTGCCACCATGTATCATCTGCCTCCTATCGTAACGGAATTTAACTGGCCCTTCGGCCTTATTGCCTGCGTTCTGGTCTTGAGTTGTACTATGGGCGCAACGATTTATGCCGCGTATCACACCCTCTGGGAAAAGCCCGCGTTTCTCATGCTTCCTCGTCCCCCTAAATCCGGGAAACGGATATTCCTTGAATACCTGCCCTGGCTCTGGACCCGTATGCGGTTTACCCATAAGGTTACCGCCCGAAACCTCATCCGGCAAAAAAAGCATTTTGTTATGACCATTACCGGGATTGCCGGGTGTACCGCGCTTATGGTAGCGGCCTTTGGGCTTCGGGATTCTATGATCGATATTGCCCGAACCCAATTTGAAGAAATCCTGGGATACGATGTACAGATTACCTTGTCCCTGAGCAACGACGCACTTCCCGAACCTCCCCCAGGAATTCCCTTGCGTGCGTGGCTCCCGGTTCACCGCGAATCAGGGCTGCTCTCCCCGCATTCCGGTACTGCCCGGTTGAACGTCTCCCTGGTGGTTCCCCAAGATCCCGAGGCTTTAGGGGATTGTATCACCTTGCGGGATCGGAAAACCCGGCAGCCCCTTTCCTTTTCCCCAAACTCGGTGGTACTCACCGAAAAACTAGCGGAAACCTGGGGGCTTAAACCAGGGGATTCGGTGGTACTGGAAAATGCCGCAGGACAATCAGGTTCCTTCACCCTATCGGGTATCACCGAGAACTACGTGGGCGCTACGGTCTATCTGGGGCCTGGGGTATATACTCAGGAATTTGGGGCCGCCCTGACCTACGAGACCCTTTTTGCCCATACCGGTCCTGGGGAAATCTCCCAGGATGACCTTATGGCGCAGCTCCTTTCCCATGAGGAGGTAAGCGGCGTTGAGTTTACTGCTCAGGTTCAGGGTTCTTACACCAAGCTGCTCAACAGCATCGGGTTTGTGGTGCTGGTACTCATCTTTGCCGCAGGCGGACTTGCCATGATCGTACTGTACAATCTCACCAATATTAACATTACCGAGCGAACCCGGGAGATTGCCACCCTCCGGGTCTTGGGCTTCCATAAGTCCGAAGCGGCGGCGTATATATTCCGGGAGATAAGCGTCCTCAGCAGCATTGGCGCGGGGCTGGGCCTCTTGCTGGGTATTCCCCTGCATAGGTTCATCATTGGGGTTGCTGAAAATACGGATCTCATGTTTGGCAGGCGCATCACTCCCCTCAGTTTTGGGCTTGCTGCACTTTTGACCCTGATCTTCTCTGGAGGGGTGGATTTGGTAATGCTGAAAAAACTAGGGCGTATCAAGATGGCCGATTCCATGAAAGCCCTGGATTGACCTGCATATCCTTAGCTATCCCCGGTTCGCACGAAGAGGTCCCCGGAATACATTTTTTTTATCCGGTTATCTGCATCTACTAAGATGAGACAACCGTTTTCATCAATGCCTTCATAGCGTCCGGTAACATAATCCGCTTTATCCCTGCTTATGCCGATGGCTATTTCCTCATGCAGCCTAAAGGCCTTGGCTAAATACGCGTCTCGGAGGGTCTTAAACCCATGGTGCAGCCAATGGGCTATTTCCTGTTCCAGGCTGGCGTGTAATGCTTCGATGATCCCCTCTCTGGTTACGACATAGCCGCTTTCCGTTAACGAGGTGGGAGGATAGAGCATAGCGGGGAGACGCGGGCTGACTGCTACATTGATGCCGGTTCCGATGACAATCCACCCTGGTTTTCCCGCACCATCAAAGCTGCCACATTCCAACAAAGAACCGGCTACTTTTTGTTCATGTAGCAAGATATCGTTGGGCCATTTAATCGTCACCTGGGCTTCTGCACCAATACACCGGGTAATGGCATGATAAACCGCTAAGGCGTTTACATACACCAATTCGGTAAAAGGCGCATCCCCTATATCCTTTGATTGAATGATACCGGACCAATATACATTGCCTTTGGGGGATTCCCAGGTCCGGTTCCGGGTGCCTTTTCCTGCAGTCTGCTGGTAAGCCCATACCACGGTTCCGCTTGCTGCTCCTGCCCTGGCTCGTATTTTGGCGTATTCATTGGTACTATCCACTGTATCTAATACCTGGGTTTTTTCCGGTCCTCCAAATTGCATAGATGGGATCTCCTCAAGGGGGAACTATGGAGGCTCTTGGGTATTTCGTCAAGGGGGACGCGAATTTCTGGAAAAGAGCGTAAAAAGAAAAAGGCTGCCCAGCAAAACTCCCGCCAATATT
>JAISBK010000059.1 GCA_031266255.1 Treponema sp. | reverse complement strand
TTTTAGGGAAATGGTACAGAAACAGATACGTTGTATCTGCACCGAATGGGAAACAAGGACCCGGGAACTTATCACGGCCTTGTACGGTATTGAAGCGCTCTTGGCCGAGGAGCCTGCGGTAGATACCTTCAGGGTTGCCCTGAACTCGCTGCTTACTCCTTTTACGAGGGGGGATATGCGGTTTCCTGAAGTCCAGGATATCCGGGGATATTTTGATTACCTGTTAGCCCTTGATGACCATGAGCGTATCCCCGGCGCCCAGGGGCATCCGGTTCGGGCTCAAGTCGTGGGCTGGCTTAAATTTTTGTATGCTTTTCATACCCTCAATCTACGTGCAGGGAAACGCACGGATCCGGCAAAAGATCTCGTCAAAGCGATCCGGGACCAGGTACTGGCTTTTTCATCCCTTGGCGTGTTTTGTATGCAAGGGGGGCTTATCCTGTCTTATATGTCCCTTTTGCAAGCGTTTCAGCGCCTGGTGCTTACCAAAAAACGCCGGGAAGGAGTGCTCACCTTTACGGATGTGGCCCGGCTTGCCCGCCGCATCCTCACGGATCATCCTGATATCAGGAATCATGAAAAAGCCTCTTTTAAAGCCATCATGATCGACGAATTTCAGGACAATAATGAACTGCAAAAAGAGCTTTTGTTTCTCCTTGCAGAGCGGCTGGAGCGGAAGGAGCGAAGTATTCCCCAGGCTGCGGATCTATGCCCAGGGAAACTCTTTTTTGTAGGGGATGAAAAACAATCGATTTACCGGTTCCGGGGGGCAGATGTATCGGTGTTTCAGCGGCTGCAGCAGGAATTACCGGGTGTTTCGTTAAGCCTCAGAACAAATTACCGTTCGGTGCCTTGCTTAATCGGCGGCTTTAATGCCCTGTTCGGGGGCAGCCGTTTTGACCATGAGGGAGTACAGGATCTGGGGGTTTTTGCCTCGGTTTTTATCCCAAGCAACCAAGGAAAACTGCCCGGTTATGAAGCAGCCTACACCCCGGTATGCACCGGTCAAAAGACCAATGCAACGCGGCTTGAACCCCGCATTACCATCGCGATTCTTCCCAAAACAAGGACCGAAGATGAAGAAGCAACACCAACTGATGAGGATGGTTCAGTACAAGAGCCATCGGCGCCGGATGAATTCCTGGATATGCATGAAAACGAAGCCTGTTTTGTCGCGGAACAGATTCAAGACCTGCTGAAACGCTATCAGCCTGATGATATTGTTTTGCTCTTCCGGGCGCATACCCATCAAAAATCTTATGAAAAACAGCTCCGCCTGAGGAATATTCCCTATAGCAGCGGAGGTATGGGGGGCTTTTTTACCGACGGCCCGGTAAACGACCTTATGGCAGTGCTCCGGCTTGCCGCGTATCCAGGGGATACCGAAGCCTATGGGGTGATGCTCCACTCCCCCTGGGTGGCCCTTTCCCTGGGCGGCGTGATCGAGTGCCTTGCAGCCCAGGAAGCGCCCTTTGCCGATGCCCTCTTGCCGCGGCTTTCAGCGGATGACCAGGCCCAATTCCTCCAGGGCCAGGGACTGTACCAGCGTATCCGTACCAAAGCGACCCGTATGACCTGTGCAGAGCTGCTCAGCGAACTATGGTATACCGAAGGGTACCGGTATGAAACCGAATGGCATCCCAAGACTGAGATGTACCGGGTATTATACGACTATTTGTTCAACCTGGCCGTACAAGCCGATGCTCAGGGCCTCAGTCTTGCCGGTTTTACCGATAGGATCCGGGCATTGCAGGATGGAGAAGAACGTCTGGATGACCAAGACCTGGATATTCCCTTGGAACGTTCCGGGGCGGTGCGGCTCATGACCATTCACAAAAGTAAGGGGCTGGAATTCCCGGTGGTGTTTATCTGCGGGTGTGGCAATAAGGGCAGATCCGCAAGCAATAGCGAGGGAGTGTATGGGAGCCAGGAATGGGGGATTTCCTTTAACCCGCCCTTGCCCGAAGAATGGGCCGGGGATATAGGGGCCGAGAAAACCGTGAAGCGGAACTTTTTTTACGAACAAGCCGCGTATGAAGAGCAGCAGAAGCGAACCGCGGAACTGCGCAGGCTGCTCTACGTGGCCATGACCCGGGCAGAACAAGCGGTATACGTGGTGGGCAGTCTTTCCCTGGAACCCCCCGAGGCAGGGGCAGATTTTTCGCTCCACGTACGGAATGCAATCCAGGCAAAAAGAGAAAAACAAGACGCTCAAAGGCAAAAAAATGTCCCGCAGCTCCCTATTGCCGGAGATCGTATCATTGACGATGACACCTTGTTCGGCTTGCTGCTCCCCCCGGTCCTGGATCAGATCGCAGAAAGCCCCCGGTTCTTTTGCCTTAACGCAATTCCCCGGTATACGAGGAACCAGGTCTTCTCTGCGCCCCATATAGCCCCGGGGTATGCCAATGATCCCCCTGGGCTTGCCCGGTTCCTGAATACCCTGGGGCCGTACTATGAAAAAGTCCACGTCCTGAGTACTCCCCAGGTTCTGCCCAGCCACCGGACCGCCACTACCTACGCCGGTTCAGGTGCTCCGGGGAAAGCGCTGACGAGCTATCACCTATCCCCGGCATATACCGGACCAGGGGGAACAGACCTTTTTGATCCGGTAGACGCCCTGCTTGATAGCTTTGCAACTGCTGATACTGCTGAGGAAGGGAAGAACCGGTTTATCCCTGCGGATTTCGGCACCCTGGCCCATATATGCACCGAGGCGCAGCTCAAGGGAACGGAAGCCCAGATCCCCTTGTCCCTGGCAGGCTATCTGACCCCAAGTGAGGCGGACACCCTCCTCGCCGCGGGAAATGCCCTGGCCGCCCGGTTTATCGCATCCCCCTTGGGAACCATGGCTGGCACTGCGGTTTTTCGTAAGAGCGAATACCGGTTCAGAAGCCTGAGTGCCGAAGGTATCTTTATTGATGGAACGATTGACCTGTTGTTTGAGACCCCGGAAGCGGTTTATGTGGTGGATTTCAAAACCGATCGATTCGAAAACCCCAGGGAACACCTCCCGCAAATGACCTGGTATTATCACGCCGCGCGTACGTTACGTAAGAAACCCTGTAGGATATACCTGTATTACCTCCGCACCGGCCACGCTTTTTCGGTTGATGCAACTTATAGGGGGACTCCATTCCGGGAGCCTGAGTAAGGTAGCTCAGGGAGCTTCTCTTGCCAAGGAAGCAGCGCGGGAGTTGAGCGCCTATTAGGGGTACCATGGACCTATAAAAAACCGGTTTCAAACAGAATTTGAAACCGGCCTGCCCTGTGTCTGGGGTCAACTACCTCATATCAATGGTCGTGTCCGTCGTAACCAAAATGGGAAGATTGACTACGGTGCCGCTTTTTATATAAATCGCCGCGCCGCCGGATCCGGCAGTATTTTTGTCGTCTCCCGCCTCTTTCCCGTAAATAACACCGCCGGTCATGGTAAAAGTTCCACTGTAGACATACATCCCACCGCCGCCTTGGGTGGCGGAATTGCCGCGGATCGTACCGTTGCTCATGCTAAAGGTTATCCCCGCTCCCGAGAAACACACCCCGCCGCCTTTGGCCGCGGAATTATGGCTGATCGTGCCGCCGGCCAGGGTAAAGGCTCCGCTCCATAGGAATACTCCGCCGCCGTCATAAGAGGCGGTATTGTAACTGATCGTACCGCCACTCATGGTAAAGGTTCCACCATTGACATACACCCCGCCACCGTCGATGGGGCAGGTATTCCCGGTAATGTTGGAACCGGCTTTCATCTCCAGGATTCCCCCGCTGTTCACCCGTACCAGGGAAGCGGTATTGTCGTTTCTCCCCTGGAGCGTTATATCCTGCACGACCAGGGTAAGGCTTGAACCGGAAGCGGCTTCCAGGGTAAAGAGGCTCCCCTTATTACCCAGTTGGACCGTCTTACCGTTGCCCTTGATGGTAATGGCGATTGCTTTCCCGCTCGCTACAGAAAGGGTTTGGGGCGTAAAGGAGGTAAGGTCGGTCTCCTTGCCGTCCAGGACTATGGTATAGGACCCTGTGGAGTAAGCAAGGGCAGCGTTCAGTTTGCCCGCCAGGGTGTTTTCGCTTGCCCCAGCTATCTGGGGGACGGCGAAATTGGTCGGGGTAAATTCTTGGGCTAAAGATGTGGCAGAGCCGTCGTAAATATGCACCACCCCGGTCCATACTGCGGCGGTATTGTCCGTGCCGTCGTAGAGGTCTATAAAGGCCTGGTAGGACCCTGCGGGTAGACCGGTAATGGTCCCCTCGATGTTTGCAGAAATAGGAGTTTTCTGGCCGGTTCCCGAAGCGTCCAGGGGGTACAGGACCAAAGAGGCCCGGCTTACGGTTCCGGGGAACTCGACGCAGTAGTCCAGAGTTCCCGTACCACGGTCTGAACTCAAACTAAAGACTGGTGTCAGGTACACAGCAACAGGTAAGGAGATTCCCGCAGTAATGGAAACGAGGCTGGTCCCCCGTACCATGAGGCGGTCCTCCTTGCTAAAGCCCTCAACCACCAGGTCCCAGTCCCCAGATTCCAGGGCCACCGTAAGGGTCAGCCCCTCTTCCAGGGTCTTAGAAACCTTTCTTTCCGGAGTTTCCGACGCGGTAAAGTCAAGGGTAAAATGGAGACTCTCAAGACTTGGAATAGCGGTACGGGCATTCAGGGGGTCCAGTCGTATAAGGGCCTGGCCCATGCCTTGGGCTATTGGTTCCCCAGAAAGCTCCCCAGGTCTGGTAAGATCGGTACACGCGGCCAGGGTAAACACAACCACATACGGGAACACCGTTGCACGCGCAAGACGACGGACTATAAAGCCGAATCTACCCTTTATGGGGGGGCGGGGGGACTCATAAACATACTGATCTTCTCCTTGATAAAGAAAAAAGAAAGACATGTAATCTCTACTGAGATTGGTAGGATTAGTATACTATACCTTGCAATCATGTCAAGTCGTTTACACCCAAAAGTTCATAATGGATACCGCTCCAGGCTGGAGCGGTGTCTGAGATGTCATCGAATGCATGTCCTGGTTAATTCGTTTTGAGCGGTAACACGTACGGGGTAGGATCAGACCTTGAACTTGGCGATTTCCTGGCTCAGGGTGATGACGGACTGATTGGTGGCGTTGCTTATGTCGCTGACGTGGTTTGCCGCGGTGCCGATCAATTCAGCTCCCTGGGTCATCTCGTCCATACCACTGTTTATTTCACTGGTTATCTGCTCAAGGACGTCGCTTTGGTGTTTCACCTCCTGTCCTTCAGTCGCGATTTCTGAGGATGAATGTTTGACCATGCTGGTGATGGTCTTGAGCTTGCTTATCTGTTCCAGTATGCTACGGCTTCCTACTTCTTGCTCTTCCATAGCATCCCTGACAAGAGCTTCCTGATTGGATACGGTCTCCACCCCGCCTCGTATCTTCTTGAATTCTTCAACCATCACCCCGGTGGATTGGGTGATCACGTCTATAGAACCTTTGATTTTTTGCAACACTGAACCAATGGTCTTGGATTGTTCGCTTGCATCTTCTGCCAGCTTTCTGATTTCATCAGCCACCACCGCGAAGCCTTTGCCTGCTTCTCCGGCGTGCGCGGCTTCTATGGCCGCATTCATGGACAGTAGGTTGGTCTGACTTGCGATGTTTTCAATTACGCTGTTGATCTCTAACAGTCCCTCTGATTCTCGGGCTATTTCCTGAATATCCGCAACCACCGCCTCAAGACCGTACATCCCTGCTTCTGATGCTTGCCCCAGGGTAAGCACATTACCCTCGTTTTTGCTCAAGGTTTCCGCCACCGCATGGATATTGGCAAGCATCTGTTCGATGGACGCAGAGGATTGGGACACACTTTCAGCCTGGGACGCGATATGCTCATCAAGCCTATTAACCAGAGCAAGGATCCGTGCCATAGCCTTATGGGTCTGATCCACTTCCTTAACCTGCACATTCATCTGGCCATTGATACTATGAATAACTGCGTTAATTTCATTGATGGATGAAGCAGTCTGGTAAATGTTTGAGTGCAGTTTCGCACTGTTTCCCGATAAGGTGGTCGTCATGTTTTTAATGACCAAAAGCAGACTACGCATTTTTTCAAAGGTAAGATTAAGAAATGCCGCTAATCTGCCGATTTCATCTTGTCTATCAAACGTAAGGGGTTTAGTTAAATCCCAATCCCCCGCGATTTCCTTGAGGGTATTCATCATCTGGCTGAAGGGCTTTCGAATGGCGAGGGCTATGAAAACCGTCAGCAGCACCGAAAACATAAGCGCGATGATATCGAATAGTTTTAGCTTAAGGATAGTACCCAGCAAGAACGTCACATACCCGTGGTAAAGGTCGTCTCCTGCCTTGGCAATGTCCTGAAACACGGCGTCAAGATCCCCAGCAATTTGCTTGGACAGCACCACAGACCGGGTAAAATCCGCGGATACCTGCCCCTGGTTTTCCTCGTATCCTTGGGTATCTATCAGGCGGTCAATAAACGGTACATACTCCGTATCGAGTGCAGCCTTAGCCTGGTTTACTTGTGAGATAAGCCGTGCAATAAGTGACGGATCAACCATAGGATCCTCCTGTAGGGCCTGGCTCACCTGGTCTAATAATACCAAAAGTTCCTTCGCATCCGCATCAAATGTTCTCTTGAGTTCCCTTCCCTTAGCAGAATCCTCTAGATTGGTATAGCATAACGATTGGTTTGCGGTTTCCGTCAGCGCGTAAAAGGATGTTTGTGCGCTCTGTACCAGCGACTTAGTGGTAACCGCCCCGTTCATGAGCGTTCCGCAAGCCATGTGGCAATTTTCAATGGTGCTTATACTCCACCAACAGATCATCGTGAAAATCCCCGCAATAAGCAGGGAAGCACACAAAAATTTCGCCCCAATGGGTAAGTCTTTGAAAAATTTCATAATAAAAAAATCTATAACTCCTTATCAATCCAAGACTCTGTTTCTTATTTTTTCTATATGATAAAGGTATTATTATATGATATGGTATTATTATCAAGTACATTTCCTCGTTCCTTTTGCTCGTAGTGCAGGCTTATCACTTAGCAAAAGTGTTGACAATTTTTGGTTTTCTCAGCATGGTTACAGTATGTTACGTAGTACTCCAAGTATCTATAAAGTCCCTGAAGAATACCGGCAGATTGCAGAAGCGCTCTTCCCGTATGAGGGATTTCCGCCAGAACGAGGACCCAGTATCGAAGCTGCCAAGGCATTTGCCGGTATTTTGGGGATCGCCGCGGATTATACCCGACTTTGGGAAGGTGCGAATGTTGATACCCCTCCTATTGACGAGCATTATCAGATACCTCATTTTCTAGCGCATTTTCAGAATAATCTGGATCTTTTGATTCAAAAAACCTGGATTGAAAAGGCCGATGAAGGGTGTAAAGAACGGCTTCAGGATCGGATACCCCCTTTTATTGCCAAGATAGAACAAGGTCAGTATCAAAAAGCCCTGGTGGACTTTAGCAGTATCCTCGAGGAACTGGCCTACCTGTTCTTCGGTGTCCAGAGCCAGAAAGAAGATTTTACCGAGTATACCTTTCGTATTGATACCCAGATGGGGCTCTTTTGGTGGTATGGAGGACAAATAGGCAGGCTGCAGAAGCTGAATCCAGATTGCCCTGTGGATGCTGAGTGTCTTAAAGCTATTTTGCTGATTGGTTTATGCTATTTGACCAATTTTTGACCTCTCAATGCTGATTTATACGTTAAGGATTTATGTAAGGAAGATGGTATGGATGAAACTCGAACTGCCAAAGACCCTAGGCCGCTTGCTTTGATGGATACGGGGAATCTTATGGCAAGCAATTTTATCGCTGATTTTATTAAAGACGACCTTGGCAGCGGCCGCT
>JAISBK010000028.1 GCA_031266255.1 Treponema sp. | reverse complement strand
GAAGCGCTCCGTGGTTCCTTGCGTTCCGATGTCCAGGGGCATGAAGCGGCCCTGGAAGCGATCATGACCACCGATACCCGGAAAAAAGCCGGGGCAGTGGAACTGGAAATCGCCAGTTTCCCCATCCGGCTGGGAGGCATGGTCAAAGGTTCCGGGATGATCCATCCCAATATGGGAACACTGCTCTGTTTTATCACCACCGATGTACTCATTTCCCCCGAATGTTTGGACCATGCCCTGCGAAGATCGGTACAACGGTCGTTTAATCGGGTTACCGTGGATGGAGACACCTCTACCAACGACATGATCCTGATCATGGCCAATGGGGAAGGGCATAATCCCCGTATTGAAACCCCAGGCCCGGACTTTGAAGCCTTTGCCGCAGCCCTGGAAACCCTCTGCGTGAACCTTGCGCGAGCCGTGGCCCGAGATGGAGAAGGAGCCACTAAGCTCCTTACCGTTACCCTCAAAGGGGCGGCGGATGAAGACAGCGCTGCGATTTTGGCCAAATCAGTGGCATCCTCCAACCTGGTAAAAGCCGCGTGTTTTGGTGCGGATGCCAACTGGGGCAGAGTGATCTGTGCCCTGGGTTATGCAGGCATTGACTTTGACCCTACTAAGGTGGAGATAGCCTTTGCCAGCGCTGCAGGACGTTTGAGTCTCTGCAAAGCAGGGGTCGGGCTTCCTTTTTCCGAAGCCGCTGCAAAACAGATCCTGTTGGAAGATGAAATCGAAATCAGCATTACCCTGGGTCACGGCCCAGGGGAAGCCGTGGTATGGGGCTGCGATCTGAGCTATGAGTATGTCAAAATCAACGGAGATTACCGGTCATAGGGTACTTCGCTGGTGGCCCTGCTGATAACCCTGTGGGATTGTGTAATGAATTTTATGAAGAACATAAAATAATTAACGTGAGTTCAACAAGAAGAAAAAAATCCGCGAATTTCCGCGAATGTACCCGAGTCATTCGCGGAAATTCGCGTTCATTCGCGGACCCCTCATATTCCGTCGAACTCACGTTTTTTTAACTACCGAGCGTTTATCTAGGGAGGTTTGAAACAGATTTAATGCATATTGCTATAACCGTGAGCCAAAAAGAACTTTTAAATGTACTGCTCAATGTGGCGGTAACGCGGCCGGTTTTTATATGGGGTGCTCCGGGTATCGGTAAAAGCTCTATTGTTGAACAGTTCGCCGCGGACCTGGGGTTTCCCTGCGTATCCCTCTTGGGGAGCCAGTTGGCGCCGGAAGATATTATCGGGGTGCCTGTCGCCCCCCCACGCGGTTCAGTTCCGGGCCTTTGTCAAGCAGATCCATAACCGGTACACCCTCGCCAAGATCATCGACGGGGATGAAAAATGGCCTTCCGCGGCGGAAGACCGGGATGTACTCTATTTCCTTGCCCAGAGTTTCCGTTCTCAGCTCATCAAGGAACTGAAGCGAGACCTGGCGAATATCAGTCTTGAGATAGCCCAGATGACGGTGGCGCCCCCTGAAGACAATGCTCATGATATGCTGCCGGATTGATTTATGGTAGAACTCGTGCGGGATCTTCCCCGGCTTGCCGAAAAGAAAACGGTCAAATAAGGGGAGTTCCTATGGTGGCCAAGAGGCGTAAAAATCCGCGGAAGGAAGAAAAACCCAATCCGAAAAAGAAACGATTCGAAGCGGGATCCGAGCTGATTTCAGCGCACCCTATTTTTGAGTCTCTGTGGGGACATCGCCATCTCACAATCCGGGAAGACGGCCAGGGATATGCGACGGTTTTCCAGAATGGTGGTATCCATTGTTTCATCAACGCCCCGCTGGAACCCAAAGAATGGGCGCGGGTCATAGCCCATTGCCTCCTGCATCTGGGTATGGGCCATTTTGATCCTCTTCGTTTCAAACTCCTTGATCCTGATCCCGCAGCGTGGAACCATGCGTGCGATTTAGTGGTGGAGCGATTCCTTGACGACATACATTTTGGCCTCCGGCCGCCGCCGGACTGGGAAAAGCCTGACTTCATACCGTTGACCGGACAGGCGGGGTAGTAGTTGAGAGCAATGACCAAGACCACGAGCGTTCCCTGGCGGAACAGGCCAAGGCGTGGTTTATTTCCCGTTATCCCCTGCTGGGCGCGCTTGCCTCCACCTTTAAGTCTGGCCAGTGCCCACGGTGCTATCGCCGGCTATTCCGCAGCCCGGGATGTGCCTGGGGTACGGGTGGTGTTTTGCGATGCCGAAGCCTACGACCAAGGTTATTTGCAGCCCGAAGCCATTGCCGGCACCGTTAAGGTGAAAGGCCGGGGCGGCACGGTACTGCAGCCCGGCATTGATCTGCTTAAAACCGCGGGGGATTTTCCCGAAACCGCCCCCATCCTCATCATTACCGACGGATACTGCGAAGACCATTTGGTACTATACGGCCGGGAACACGCATACCTCATCCCCGAAGGACGGTCCCTTCCGTTTGTCCCTAAAGGTAAGGTGTTCCGTTTTCGGGAATAACTACGGAGTTGAAAGGCGTGCGAAGTTTTCATACAGATCTTGTATTTTGGTTCTAAAATAAGCTAGTATGGGGTTTTCCATGATTTACGGTATCCCAACATCCGTTAATGCATGGAACATGCCCACGCTTATAATTTTAGGAGGAAAAGATGAAGGAAAACAAAAAAGCGGATATGATGAATATTTATCAGTTGGACGGCAGGGTACCCCTGGGCAGGGCCATCCCCTTTGGGCTGCAGCACGTACTTGCCATGTTTGTGTCCAATTTGGCGCCCATCATTATTGTTGCCGGGGCGGTAAAACTTGATTCCGGGCAGACCGCCATGCTCGTCCAGAATGCTATGGTGGTGGCGGGGATCGCCTCCCTCATTCAGCTCTATCCGGTTTGGAGAATCGGCGCAAGACTGCCCATCATCATGGGGGTCAGCTTTACCTTTGTAACGATCCTCTGCTATGTGGGAATCACCTATGGGTATCCGACGGTTATCGGGGCGGTTCTTGTGGGCGGCTGCATTGAGGGCTGCCTGGGGCTTTTGGCGAAGTATTGGAAATGGATCATCGCCCCGATAGTCGCCGCAAGCGTGGTTACTACCATCGGCTTTTCCCTGCTTGTGGTGGGAGCCGCTTCTTTCGGCGGCGGCATGGGAAGCCCCGATATTGGGTCTCCCACCAATCTGCTTTTGGGTACGGTAACCCTCTTGGGCTGCCTTTTCTTTAACATCTTTGCAAAATCCTACTGGAAGCAGCTTTCCGTTCTGTTCGGGCTGGTCGTCGGGTATCTGCTTGCCTGTATCCTGGGGATGGTTGATCTCTCGGGGTTCGCCACCGCGGGTTTTATATCGATTCCCCGGATTCTTCCCTTTATGCCGGAATTTAACGTTGGGGCCATTGTTTCGGTAACGATCATATTCCTCGTTTCCGCGACAGAAACCATTGGGGATACCTCGGCCATGACCATCATGGGGTTGAACCGTGAAATAACGGAAAAGGAAATATCCGGTTCCCTGGCCTGTGACGGCTTTTCCAGCAGCATATCCTCTCTTTTCGGCTGTCTGCCGGTTACCTCTTTCAGCCAGAATGTCGGCCTTATCGCCATGACCAAAGTGGTCAACCGGTTTACCATCATGACCGGGGCAGCCTGCATGATCCTGGCGGGTTTGTTTCCGCCGGTGGGGGTATTTTTCGCCAGCCTGCCTGCCGCCGTTCTTGGGGGATGCACGATCATGATGTTCGGGTCGATTGTGATAAGCGGCGTTCAAATGCTCACCCGCTGCGGATTTACCCAGCGGAACATCATCATAGCCTCATTGTCCATTGGCATCGGGGTCGGTTTTACCCAGGTCCCCGAATTGTTTACCATCTTTCCCACGCTGGTAAGAGAGGTTTTTGCCAACAACTGTGTGGCGGTAACCTTTGTAATCTCCATACTCCTTAATCTGATCCTTCCCCAGAATATGGAGATCGCGGCCCTGGGTTCGGAAGAGAAGAAAACCGTGTAGGGTGCGGGAGACACACGGCTTACGGGAGCTGCGGTTTGGCTGTAGAGTATTGGGTTATGAGCTTCACCCGGTAGGTTCCGGCACGTTAGATGCTAGATGACCCAGTCCCAGAATTCGTCCTGACGTAGTTCCGTATGGGTAGGAGGGGCGTGTTCGTCGGACTTGAATTGGAGTTCCGGGTTTTTGATACTGACCCTGGTCTTTTCAGGTACCGACTTGGTCACAAACGCATTGCTGCCGATAACCACCCCTTCGCCAATAACGGTATTGCCGCCGAGGATGGAAGCCCCTGAATAAATCGTAACATGATCCTCGATAGTGGGGTGCCGTTTAGCCCCTTTAAGGGTCTGACCGCCCCGGGTGGAAAGTCCTCCCAGCGTAACTCCCTGGTAGATCTTTACGTGGTTCCCGATAACCGTGGTTTCCCCAATAACAATGCCCGTACCGTGGTCGATAAAAAAATGATGACCGATAACCGCGCCGGGGTGTATATCAATGCCGGTGATGTTGTGGGCATATTCGGTCATGATCCGGGGGATGAGCGGAACTTCCAACTCATAGAGAATATGGGCCAGACGGTAAACCATGATGGCGTAGATTCCCGGATAGGATACGATGATCTCATCCAGATTAGCGGCTGCAGGATCCCCGTCAAAGGTCGCTGAAACATCCTGAGCTAGATATTCCCGCACTAAAGGCAGGCGGGCCAAAAAATGAAAGGCAATATCCGCGGCTTTTTCCTCGAGCAGTTCCTTTCCAAGGCCGCCGTAATAGGGGCTGTAATGGAGCGCCCTGACCGTCTCTTTGGAAAGCGCGTGTTGAACCTCTTCAAGCATATCCCCCGCATGGTATTCCACCGACAGGAGGGATATGTTTTTTTTGCCAAAGTAGCCGGGAAAAACCAAATGCCGCAGGGTTTCCAGCATATCCACGATACGTTCCCGGTTCAGCAAATGTATCGAATCGACTTTAATGATCTCCGCATGTTCTTCATAGCTTTTGATGAGCATATCCGTGAGGTACTTTAAGCAGGTGTTCCGAACCTTTTCCATTATTGAGCACGCTCCTATCTGCCCCATAAAGGGTTACTAATGGATAAACAATAGAATACATCTATCGGTTTAGTCAACGGAATGGAAAAAACTTTTTCAGTGCATCACCTTGTATTCCTGAACCACCTGCATTTCGGATTGTACACTTTTGAAGGGAACCAATTCTTGGGTTGCAGAAACCGCGGCTTCCACCATTGCCTTGGAATTCGCAACGCCATAGAGGATTATACCCTCCGGGGAAACCAAGGCTTCCAAGAAATGAACGGGGATTTCCTTTTCATAGAGGATGTAATGCTTCACTTGCTGCCCTAAGGTCAGCTCCTGCAAACGCAGGGCATGTTGGGACTCCGCTTCTTGGGTAATGATCCTGTCCCGCAGATACTTGATGATCTCTCCGCACACAGCCGGGTGCAGGTGGCCGGTATTTAAGCTGAGATGGTAATTTCCCGAATGGTGCCATTCCATCTCAAAAAAATAATGGTGAAACCCTTCCCGATCCTTATCGCTTCGTTCGATGATTTGCAGCGCCCGTTTGTCATCACAATGGAAATAGCTTTTTACCCGCTGAATACGAACCTCAAGGGGGGCGGTGAGAAAAACCGACAGGACCCCAGGGACATTTTTGAAAATGACATTAGCCCCCCGGCCAATGATGATCGCATTTCCCTCACTGGCTTCGGTGAGCATTGCGGTTTTCAGGTAATGGAGATAATGATCCCTATCCTGGGAGAGGGATGCCCAGAATGAAGGTCTCCGCTCATCGTATTTCTGAAATTTCCGATCCTCAATCCCAAAAGCTTTAATCCGCGCTTCTAAGGTTTCTTTATCCACGAAGCGATACTTTAAAAGTTTTGCCAATTCATGGGCAGTCTCGTCACCCAGGGCGGCTAATTCCCGAGAAATCGTAATAATTGCCATCTGAATCCCTTCCTTCTGTTTTATCCCTAGTACCAGCGATCTCCGTCTTACTAAAAAGACCACTTGCTTACAGTATACGATCAAATCAGCATCCCGTCAAAAATGACCCGGTAAAGGCCTGTTTTGGCTTGGTACCTTGCAGATTCCAGATTCTATGAGTACACTTTAACCAGTAAACGTTATCCTATGAACGTTACCTAGGAACCTACCGGCCTTCAAGGTATGGTTATATACGCAGTATGGTGCTTAAAGACAGGTATGAGAAAGAGCGAAGGCCGGCAAAGCCCTAATAACCCATATATGCTAAGGATACATGCATGCAGTTCAAATCTACCCAATCGAATAAAGCCGTGGTTTCTTTTAAGGAAGCGATCCTCCGTTGCCTGCCCCAGGAAGGGGGACTGTATGTCCCGGCTTCGGTAATGGACTTGCGGCAGTTTTTTTTGTATATGGATACTAATACGACGTATCCCGAACTAGTAGCCACCGTTGCCCCTCCCCTGCTGCAAGGAGAACTGAATCCTTTCTCCGCATCCCG
>JAISBK010000001.1 GCA_031266255.1 Treponema sp. | reverse complement strand
TTATTGCAAAATGACATGGAAAAAGGATTTAAAGAAATAGAAGCAGTAAAAGATTATATATCAAAAAAGTGTGAGGTGAATAATAAATTACTGAAAAATGAAACATATATAGAATTAATAAATTATGTTGCGCATTTACTTTCGTGATCCCTTTATCGCCATCTTCACCTTCCCGTCAATACCGCTTTGGTACTAGTGGTACACGATGTTCCACTTGGGGAAATCGTGGGGCAAGTCCCGCCAGGTACAGCCTTCTTTGAGGACGTACAAAATTGCACAAAAGATGTCATACAGGTCGTATTTCCTGGAGTGTGTCGCCTTTCGGGCTGATTGATAGTGAACAGGCTCTAAGCAAAATCTGCGGCGCCCTCGTCACAATCTGTGTAATCAGTAGACCTCTTTCACGCGCAACGCAGTTACCGCAGCTTCCCCCTTCTTGCTTAGAGGCTAATTATCGTCTATACCGTTTCTATCGAGGGGTGCAAGCCATGCGCCAAAAATCCATCCGTCTACCGGCTGGGTGATATGAAACCACTGCGATGTTTGATTGTTGATGCTGAATGAGTCAACCGTTACTTCAACAGCCTTGACTTCGGTATTATTCGCAAGCTGCGTAATCGCCTGCGAGGAGGCATTTGGTTTTTCGCGCACATTTACATCGTCGTCGGTAACCCGGAACGATACGTCAATCGCGATTACCGGAATTTCCGAATCGGTCACGGATAGAACGCGTATCTCATCGGCAAAAATAGAGTCGGGATAATCGTGAAAGGCGGCATTGAGCAGGGCCTCGTAACGGTTTGTCTCCTTCTGCGGATCAAGCGCCTGGGCGGACTGTAACAAAATGGATGATTTTACATCCGCGTCCCGATAAGATATCGCGGAAGTCCTGATGTACAGGTTTCTGCGATAGGCTTTCCGCTCCGGATCGTAGGCTTCTATCCGAATAAAACCGTCTTTTTCAGTTTCGGGCAATACACCGAACACGGTCTTGCGGGACAGGATATAATCGCTGACGTCAATATTGACGGGACTGCGGTAGAGATTGGCTTTTTCACCGGTTACAACAGCCAAAGCACCACCGACAGCCAACTGATTGGCAAAAACATAGCCTTCCCTGCCCGTATTTCGCTTGACGTGATAAAAATCATAAACCGCGCTATCGTAGGTGTTTGTCGCTTTTCTCAGTTCAGTAGTGACTAACTGGAGCTTTTCGCCAAGCGGAAGGGATTCAACCGCTCGCGTGGCATCGGTATCACTGCCGGTGTCGCTCGCGATCACATAGAGCCACATCCCGACACGCATCGTATAGCCGAAATCGCTGGCAGTCTGGGCATCCTCTGTAACTTCCGCCGCAGCCGTTTCAACCGTACCTACTTCAACCGCACTTGATTCAACCGGCGGCTTTTTTGAACAACTCGGCATCAGGAGAACGGCAAGACCCAACAAAAAACAAAACGCACATTTACTTCCTTTCATAATTTTCTCCATTTTCTTTCTAAGAATATAGATTGATAGCGGCAGACGCTACGGTTAAAGCATAATTTTAACATACACTTCGGCAGCTAATATAATCGAAAAACAAAAAAAAGTCAATACTTTCTTTGGTTTATGTCGTTAACAAGTGATAAGTTCACCCCTAAGAGTAACGAGGGAAAAGATATTCCCCTCGGATATATTAGGGAGTATCGCGGAAACATGATGCTGCGAGCTTATTCCCACGGGAAGCCCGTAAGCCAAAGAGCGTATAGAACGCTCGGGGAGACGCTGCAAAGCCGCCTCTGTCTGGTTTGCCCTGAACGGCATTACCACGATGGAATAGGCCAATGCCGCCCTCCCGCGTTTCATCAGGGAGTTCAATCAACGTTTCCACCGGGAACCGGTCTGTCAGGATGATACCACCTTCTCGTCTTTACCGGCGGACTTTGACCTTGACACCCTTCTTGCCGCCAAGTACATCACGGCTTATCTTTTTCCTAGTTATTGAAGCTCAGGCGGCTGTAATTGACTTTTTTAATGAGTACCGTATACTAAATAACACTATGGTAAACGGATATGAACAAACCTATAAGGTTATTGTTCCGCGCTTACAAGGATGTAACTTCATTACGGCAGCGGAAAACTTAGGATTTACGCTAGTTTCGGAGGACACCTTGTCCATTGATTTCCTAGGGCGGACATACACAATCACCAAAACAGGGGTGAGACCAGTCGATGACCAGGAAGTTCAGGTTAATATCCTCAGCGTATTGGTGTATTATACGATCTCCAAGGGCACAGGAGAACCCTCGTATGATTTCTGTTTGATCCATCAATTTTCCCATGGTTTGTTTACCAGTAAAGGACCGGGAATGAATTGGCAGACCGCGCCTTTACGCAAGAAATTCGGCGCTTCTTACCAGCACTTTGCTGATACCGCTACAGAACTCGGTTTAATCTATGAGGGAAGTAGAGTGCCCGGTACCCATACTTGGCATTACCGGCTCTTACCCAAAATGCCGGTTAAGGTCATCTATTATGAGGGAGATGATGAATTTCCTTGCGATATCACTATCCTTTATGATAAAACCGCCATCTCCTTTCTAGACTTTGAACCTCTGGCCGTATTAAACGGCTGTTTTATCAACCACTTGGTTTCTCTTGAGAAGCGCCCAGCAGGTACCTGAATACGTTCCGGCCTATAGACTGGCTTTTCTAAATCAGTTTCTGTTTTTGCAATTCAGCGTCGCTTTTCCGCACGTATAGAGGGCCTGAAAAAACCTCGCCGGTATGCCTGACTTGCTCTATAGCCTCGCTATTCCCTGGATAGAGTTTTCTTTGTGCAAGCTCCACAAGTTCCCGTCCCCAACCTCGGTTGCCCCAAGGATCCAGCCGGATCTGGTCCTGGATATCAGGGTCTGCGGAGAACTCGGCGTGTAATGCCGGTAATACCCGATGTCCATCAGGACCGGTAAGCAAGATACCCTCTTTGGTCCCAGAGGTGTTTTTAATAAGCGCTATGATCCGGGCAGGAGCCGCGTCCAGGTATTCAGTCAGCCGTTGCTGGTTTCGATAGAGCGCGGTAAAATAACACTGTTTTTTTGCATCAATCACCGGAATGACCATACCGGGCCACAGGGAATAGGAAACAGCCATGCAATCCAGGGTAGGGACGCTAAGTAGAGGAATCCCCAGGGCAAGAGCCATTCCTTTGGCCGCGGCAAAACCAATCCTCAGACCGGTGAACGAACCAGGGCCTTTCATGCAGACCACCATGTCTATATCACCCGGTTTGAGTCCTGCAGTTTTGATGAGCTGGTCGCTTATTTCCATAAGCAGTTCCCCATGTCGCTGACCAGCATCTATTTCAAAATACCACTGTTCCTTTTGAGTAGAAAAAGCCCCCGCAACCAGGGCAACCGATAAAATAGACGTAGCCGTATCCAATGCGATGATAGTCACTCGGGCATATTCCTTAGGGTAATCAGCCGATGGTTTTGTGCTAGTAAGGTGATTTCCACGATGAGGGCATCTTTTGGTATGGATTGGGGAATCCGTTCACTCCATTCAATGACCGAAACCCCGGTCCCATAGAACACTTCTTCGGCGCCAAGACTGCTGAAATCCGCATCCCCCTCAAGCCGATACGCATCAATATGGTAGAGAGGAAGGACCCCTTGATATTCGGCAATCATCGTATAGGTAGGGCTGGTAACTTCTTCCTGCACCCCAAGTCCACGGGCAATACCCTTGGTAAAATACGTCTTTCCTACCCCTAGACCTCCTCGGAGGGCAACCACGCTGCCCTGATGCAGCCAAGATGCAAGCCATTCTCCTACGGCCATGGTTTCTTCAGGTGAAACGGTCGTAATATTAAAGGGGGAGTTCTCCATGACTATCAAGCTTATCGATAAATTGCTTTAATTCCCTTATGAGAGGAACCAACGGATAATCAACCGGCGCCGCAATAGTAACTAAGATTTCCTTTTGACCTGTGGGTTTGATTTCAATAGAAAAATCAATAGGCCGCTCTATTGATTTATTCAGCATCTGCAAAACCGCAATACCTGAAAAAAACATACGGTAATATAAAGGAACATCTTTTCTGATGATGTCTTTAATTTCAAGTACTCTCATGCAGCCATTCTACCTATTTTCATATCGTTAGGTCAATTCTTCTTTCACTTTATTATACAGTTTCAATAGGCGAGGAGCAAGCTCATATTCCCCTAAATCTCCTACCAAAACCACATCTTGAGCCTTGTAAGCTGCCAAAAGCTCTTTGAGCGTGGCGCTGAATGCATCCATGAAATCATAAAACGGCAGCGTATCTATGGAAAGGGTCTCTAAGGCAAGTCCCTGTAATCTCAAAAGATTTAAAAGCCGAAATACCTTTTCCGCGGTATGAGAAAAGAGGTTTATTGTTTCTGCTGCCCTGCGGTCTTTTCCGGTTTGCATATCCAGAGGGAGATCCTCAAGCCGAGCCACAATACCTGAAATCAGCGTGTCGGCATGGTGGAATTCTATTCTGGGATCGATGAATTCCCTGATTCGTTCGTCCAAAAGGGTACCCATCTCTGCAGAAAGCAACTCTCCTGAAAAGGTT
This sequence comes from Treponema sp., assembly GCA_031266255.1. Taxonomy (GTDB): domain Bacteria; phylum Spirochaetota; class Spirochaetia; order Treponematales; family Breznakiellaceae; genus JAIRLU01. The sequence continues at coordinate 13,814 of JAISBK010000001.1, read as the reverse complement.
TTATGCAGGGAGCCATACATATCAGGAATGTGTTCAGATAAAAATCGGGCAGCCGGACTTTCTTCCCATTCGTCCTTGATACTGCGACGATCCTCAAAAGAGCCATTTTCATACATGCTCAGGGATGTTTGACTGTTAAGCAGGGCCTCAAGGGCAAGCTGCGACCCAGTACTGATGGTGATATCAATACGCTGGATACTTTCCAGATCCTGCTCAAAGGCTTCCGTAAGGGCTGCTGCGGTGATGGCTTTACCATTTATCCATAAACCGCTTATACGGTTTTCCGAACCTGCAAGCCAATCTTCAATGCCGGATAAAAACTCACCAAGGGTCTTTTCCGATTCCAGGGTAATAGTTACCGGCTGCTCGTTGATGAATATATCCATTACCGACGATTACCTTGTTGACTAAACTGATCGAGCGATGAGGACATTCGTTCCATACGATTATAGGCTCCTTCCATCTGACCGTATTGAATTTTGAGACTCGCTTCTTTGAGGGCAAGCTGTCGTTCCAAGGTCTCTACCCGCCGTTGTTCCTGACTTATCTGGGAATCTATGGTTCCGGTTTTGAGGGCGATAATACCGCCGATTTCCACGAAGGGTTTAGCCAGGGTTTCAAAGGTATAGGCAATCCCTGAATCCACAATAAGATCCCCATCGGTATCTGAACCAAAAAGCTGTGCTATAGCAGACAAATTGGTTTGTAATGCGGTATCCAAGGTCTTCTCATTGATTTCCAGGTATCCCCTGAGCCGAGCAGGATCATACCCGCTGCTACTTCCGCTTCCCCGGACGTCCGTACCGATCCCTATTTGGGCTAATAAGGCAAGATCTCGATTCGCTGCAGTAGGATAGGTTGCTGCAGCAGCCCTTTGGAGACTGTTTTTAAACTGACCCAAGATGGAATCCCCTGCAAAGACCCCTAAACGCTTACGTAGATCCCCTTGTTCCTCTTCTGAGAGGTAGGAAAGTTCCTGGATGACCCGCTCGTCATTACGGGTGAGGACATTCAGATCCGCCATGAGGCGGTTATAGTTTCCTACCAAGGATATGATGGCATCTTTGACCGCTTCCTGGTCAGGTTCGACTTTTAGTTGAATAGGTTTATCCGATGGACTTCTAACCGTAATGGTAAGCCCGGGGATGAGATCATCGATCTTATTGGTAGGACGGATGATCTCGATCCCCTCCATGGTAACCACCGCATCCTGGGCCACAGAAACGGGATTACGGGGTTGAATACCCTCTTTGGCTTCAGTATCCATGAACTGCAGATTCCTGATAGAGACTTCTCGATGGGTATTTTGGTTAATGATTTCCAGGGAAACAATGGTTTTATCAATGTGATCTCCCGCCACATCAGCAAGTCGATACTGATAAGCAGTGAAATCATGGGAATCCGCAATAGGAGGAAGCGCGCTATTCGTACCGTCCGAGTAGGTCAGATATAAAACACGCATATCATTTATCTGCACTCCTGGTTCCAAGGGCGTCCATGAAGGTATCGTGGTAAAAGAACGGTTTTCCTCAGAACCTTGCTCAGCAAGCGCTTCAGGCGGGGGATCTGCTTGCTCCTCTATGAGGGGTGTATCTTGTGGGGTATGTACCGTCGTGGCAAGCTCAAATTGCAGGACTCCATTTTGAACCGAGACATCTCCCAGGTTAAAGGGTACAAAGGCCGTCCCTCCAGGCTCTACGGTGAGAACTTCTTCTCGCAATGACCTGGAACCCCCCTGGGCGTGTTCCAACATACCCGTATCCATTCCTAATGCTTCGGCTGCTTCTGAAAAAACCAAAGGACGTTCCACACCGGTTATCCGGGATTCAATAAGGAGAGATTTCTTCCCAGGTTGGATCGCAATAAGACTTGCTCCCAGCTTATCCCGTCCCCGCCGGTTCAAGATTTCGATGAATTCCCGTAAAGACCCACCCCGAAAGGGGAATGATAAGCGCTCATTTCCTATGGAAAAGGTATAAGTTCCTTCACCTACGGTAAAGGAATCTTCTAATGGATCCGACAAGAAACGGTCTGCCTGAGCGATTTGTTTAATCGTAAAATTAAACTCCTGAGCCACCGCTTCCCTTGTAGAAGTACCGGAAAGAACCAATGGATCTGAAGAATTGACCATCCGCTCATTGAAAGGATTCTGGAAAGAATACAGAAACCGAGCGCTGTCCCTTAGGGTAGTCATACGCCGACTGAGATCTTGCCAATAGGTCTTTTCAGTCTGTAGCTGCTCTACTTGCTTTTCAGAACGCTCCTTAGGGATGCGCTCAATCTTCATAAGACCTTCAACGATTTTTTCTGTATCAAACCGGCTTTTTATCCCCGGCACATAAATATCGGACATACTTCCCTATGTTCTTTCCTTACGGCCTTTTCCTTTGGAACTGTGAAAACTATGAATGCCCCGCCCATAACTAATCAATTATTTCCTAAAAAATTTACATTGAGAAGATTTCATGGTCTCAGAGCATTTCCCAACATTCAATTAGTTTGGGGAAAGCCTCTCTTTTCTGAAGGCAACACCCCTCTATTTATCGGTTTCAGGATATGTTACCTTGACCGTAATCTCCTAGGATTGATAATTAACTACGGTATATCCACGAAATCCCGTTGATCGAAACCGCTTGGTAACTAAAATATACTAAAAAATAGGTTTTTATAAAAGTATTCTTAGGAAATAGAAGAAATAAAGAATAGAAATGAAAAAAGACGGGGAAAAATACGATTCCCCGTCTTGGATTTCAAAAGGCGACGTCCAGATGCCTCTCAATCCACTTATCAAACTTTAAAAACTAAAACCCCAATTAACCAAGAAGCTGCAACACCGACTGAGTCCGGGTATTAGCCTGGGCCAGCATAGCATTCCCAGCCTGGGACAGGATTTGATTCTTGGTATAATTAACCATTTCCGATGCCATATTCGCATCCCGGATCCTGGACTCAGCAGATTGAAAATTCTCCGCCGCTACAGCAACACCCTTAGCTGCCTCTTCAAACCGGTTCTGATAGGCACCTAAATCAGCCCGCTGCTTAGAAAGCAAGGTTAAGGCATTATCCAGTGTACCGATTCCAGCATTCGCCTTTTCTGCATCGGTTATATCAATACCCTCTAGCCCCAAAGCTTCGGCAGTCATGGACTCAATATAAACCTGTTCGTTCTGATCCATATTGGCTCCAACCTGAAATTGAAGAACCCGATTTTCCCCAGAATCTCGTGCAAAAGTCCCATCCAAAATATTCAAGGTGTTGAATTGCGCGTGACTTGCAACTCGATTGATCTCGTCCACCAACTGGGAAACTTCAACCTGAATCTGATTACGATCCTCTTGAGTATAAATACCGTTGGCCGATTGTACCGACAACTCCCGCAGACGATGCAGAATATCCTGGGTCTCTTGGAGGTAGCCCTCAGCAGTCTGAATAAAGGATACTCCATTCTGGATGTTCCGTTCAGCCTGATTTAAACCCCGAATCTGACCTCGAAATTTTTCGGAAACTGCAAGCCCGGAAGCATCATCTGCAGCCTTATTGATCCGCTGACCTGAGCTCAAATGCTCAATGTTCTTGGAAATTTCACCCTGAGTGATACCCAAATTACGATTGGCATACTGAGCACTCAGGTTATGATTAATTATCATGTAACCCTCCTTGGGTTTGATACCCCTGCTATCCATAGCTAAGGCCGAACCGCACAATCAGAACTTCTAGAACTCAAGCTAAATTACCCATCCCAGAATCTCTGAAAACGGTACGAATCGATCATCAGATACGTAACCTCAATTCTCTACCATCTAATAAACGATCCCTACCGTTGTACGCTTCTTTTCTAATATATACCCAAAGGGATTTTTTGTCAAAGGGTATAAACCCAAAAATCCTATCATTTTCGGAATTTTATCCAAAAAAATTAACAGTTTTTCCTATAAATATTTAAGGGGTTCTGGTCACATAACCAGAACCCCTTAAACGGTTCACTCGCGGTAAAGAGATATCCCTACTGAATAAGCTGCAGTACCGACTGAGTTCGCTGATTTGCCTGAGCCAACATAGCCGTACCAGCCTGGGAAAGAATCTGGTCCTTGGTAAAGGAAACCATCTGCTTTGCCATATCGGTATCCCGAATCCGAGATTCCGAAGCCTGGAAGTTTTCTGCGCCGATATCAATACCACGAATGGCATGTTCAAGCCGATTCTGATAGGCACCTAAATCAGCCCGCTGCTTGCTGACCGTTTTAAGGGCTTCGTCCAAAGTCGCGATAGCCGAATTGGCCGCGTCCGCATCTGTAAGCTGGACAAAGCTCTGATCTTCGGCATTCCGAATCCCCAAACCGCTGGCGCTCATATTCTCCACGAACACTTGTTCCCGCTGATCGATATTAGCACCAATGTGGAACCACAATGCCTGACTACCCTCAGTGTCCCCGTTCTCCCGTGCAAACCTGCCCGTAAGCATAAGTTGACCATTGAACTGGGCATGACTGGAAATACGATCGATTTCGTCCACCAGCTGGGAAACTTCAATCTGAATCTGAAGACGATCTTCTTCAGTGTAAATCCCATTAGCAGACTGCACCGCTAATTCCCGAACCCGCTGAAGAATATCCTGAGTTTCCTGGAGATACCCCTCAGCAGTTTGGATAAAAGAAATGCCATCAGCAGCATTGGCAGAAGCCCGATTTAAACCCCGAATCTGACTCCGGAATTTTTCAGAAACCGCAAGCCCAGACGCATCATCTCCCGCCCGGTTAATACGAAGTCCTGAAGTGAGCTTCTCCATGTTTTTAGTAACATTACCCTGGGTAACATTAAGCGACCTGTCGGCAAATTGAGCACTCAGGTTATGGTTGATGATCATGTCATCCTCCTTGACAATTAATAAGGCATCCTTGCCCTAAACTTTACTCAAACATTTCTGTTCTTAAACCGATAATACTATTAACGATTATTCAAACTGAGAAAAAGCAACGTTATAAACATTTTCTCATACCGTTGTTTATATTTAAAGTATCGACATTATTCATAAAAACTTTAGTATTTTTTTTCGTATTGATAGCTTATATTTTCCCATCCAGAGAGAGATAGCACTTGTAGGAAAGGTTATTTCTTATTATGGTAATGCATAGAAAGGTCTACGTTCTACAGGGCATACCAGAGGGGGTGTGTTTTGGTAATCCAAGGACCGGCAAAGCTATGATAGATTTACATACCCATTCAAGCGCTTCTGACGGTACTTTGCGTCCTGCACAGCTTATTGAACTCGCTCGGCAGCAAGGCCTGTCAGCGCTCGCTCTAACGGATCATGATACCATTGCCGGTCTCGAAGAGGCTAAACAGGAAGCCGCGAAAAGTACCTTCCGGTTTATTCCGGGAATCGAAATTGAGGTAACCTGGGAGCCGGGAGAATTTCATCTGTTGGGCCTGGGAATCTATCAGCCTGGTTCGGCTTTTTTGGAAGCTCTCGCTGAATTAACCCATCTACGGGAAATGCGCAACCGAAAGATTATTGAACGAATGCAGGAATGGAACATTCAGGTTACCTATGAGGATATAGCTTCCTTATCCGGGAGCCATTCTATAGGGCGGCCGCATTTTGCCTCTCTCCTGGTAAAGCGGGGTCTGGTTAAAAATCAAAAACAGGCTTTTTCTCAATATCTTGGAAAGGGAAGACCTTTCTATATCCCCAAGGAAGGGATGGACTTTCGCCGGGCAGTGCAGGCTATCAAGGAGGCCGGAGGAATTGCCGTATTAGCCCATCCTATGTCTCTGTATGTTGCTTGGGGTCATCTCCCGATGCTGATAAAGGGGCTCAAGGATCAGGGGCTGGACGGTATTGAAGCCTGGCACCCCACTGCCAAGGTCCGCTCTTGTAAGCGGCTTGAGGACTTAGGAAAATCCCTAGGACTCTGTATTACCGCGGGGAGTGATTTCCACGGTGAAACCCGGCCTGACAGAAAATTGGGCATCACCGCCGGGAATGTAAAAATCGACGAGGCGGTTTTAGCGGCCATACCTGCCTTACAAGAGGAGCGGATACCAAGGGCTCATGGTATTTGAGCTATTTCAAAACTGAGGTTTTAAAAGAACCTCAGTTTCTTCATTATCAGAGAAAAAAACTAGTTTTTTTCTCTGTTTTTTTTATATATTTAAAAAGGAGTATCTGTATGTTTACCACCATAGTAAGTCCCCGATTCGGCGATGTAGACGGATTGGGGCATATCAATAATACGGTTTTAGCAATCTGGTTTGAACTGGCACGGAATCCGCTCTTTAAAATCTTTAATCCCACCTTGGATCTTTCTTTTGAACACTGGCCCCTCATCATGGCGCATACGGAGTATGATTTTATTGGGGAGCTTTTTTTACCGTACGATGTAGAGATTCGGACCTTTATCAGCCATATTGGTACCAAGTCTTTTACGATATACCACGAAGCCTGGCAACAAGGCAGACTCTGCGTTACGGGGAAAGCGGTAGTGGTTCACTATGATTTTACCAGAAAACAAAGCACTCCCCTTCCAGAAGCCAAGAAAATGCTCCTTGAGGAACACTTCCTTAATCCTTAAGGGTTATGCCTTCACCGTTCATCCATTTGTCATGCTACATAACTTTCCAACAGTCGCTGACAAGATGGATGCTGCAGGCGTTTCAGTGCTTTCTTTTCAATCTGACGGATCCGTTCTTTGGTCAAATTAAAGTAATCACCTATTTCTTTTAAGGACATAGGCGCTTTATTCCCTAAACCAAAGCGAAACCGGATAATTTCCGCTTCTTTGGGGTTGAGGGTACGCAGTACGGTTTCGATGTCATCATGGAGTGCACTGGTTACTGCTTGTTCGTCCGGGGGGCAGCAATGCTCATCTTCAATAAAATCACCCAAGAGGGAAGAATCCTTATCTGCGTAGACCGGATTTTCCAGAGATATCAGTTCCCGGCTGATGTTGACCAGATCCTCCACATGCGCGGCATCCATATCCAAGAGGCGGGCTATTTCGGTTATCTCCGTCTCTACACCATGGCTGTCTTGAACCAACTTCCGTGCCTTTTCAATTTGAACCAATTCATTGGCCCGGTTAAGCGGAAGCCGAATCATCCGAGATTTTTCACAGATCGCCTTGAGGATTGCCTGGCGGATCCACCACACCGCATAAGAAATGAAATGATACCCTTTATTTACATCGTATCGCTCAATGGCATTTAAGAGGCCTATATTACCTTCACTGATAAGGTCTGACAGGGGGAGTCCTTGTCCCTGATATTTTTTGGCCACGTTGACTACGAATCGAAGGTTTGCACTTGCCAGCTTATCCTGGGCAATCTTGCTACCCATGGCCGCGGCCCGGGCGATCTGATCTTCTTCTTCTTTGGTCAGCAAAGGAATCCGGTTAATTTCTTTTAAATACATGGAAAGAATATTTTCATCGGAATTAGCATTTCCTACCGGACTATTCTTTTTCTTGGTCTTTACGCTTGTCATTGTTGTACCTCCTCGTAGCGTGAACATACATATAAATATGCAAAAACTATGCCAAGTTATCAAAAATTTCGATTATATGCAATAAGATCAAGGTATTATCCAGTACCTTAAGGTATAATACCTCATAAAAGCAGCTTTAAGGGAAACGTTTAGCCTGGTTTTTCCGATAAAGGGGTGTGTTGTACTAGTTTCTAGGCAATAATCGTTCCATAATGACCCTTTTTTTCTAAATTCATTGAAAAGTGTGTCAAATTGACCCTCTCTTTGATTCGAAGCGAAGCATACTATAGATAGCATCTCAATAATTCTTGACCTTTGGAAGGAATCTGCGTATATTCTAGGTATCCAAATATTCAACAATTATTATTAAGATAATGGAGGAAACTTATGAAAGTAAAGCCCTTAGCAGATCGGGTAATGGTGAAACTTGAAAAAAACGAAGCAAAAACCGCTGGCGGGATCATTATTCCCGATACCGCCCAAGAAAAAACTCAGACCGGTCTCGTAGTGGAAATTGGCGATGACAGTGAAGTGATCAAGGTAAAAGCGGGTCAAAGGGTGATGTATGATAAGTACGCCGGGACCCAAATAAAAATCGACGGGGTAGAGCATCTTATTCTTAAGATGTCGGATATTATCGCAGTGATTGAGTAGCGATTTCTCTATACGCCGAAGCTCTTTCAAAACGTTAGTTCTGAAAGAGCAAACTTTGAAAACAGCGGTTTTCCAGACCAAAAACCCGGTTAGTATAATCGGGTTTTTTGTTTCTCGTGGTGGACCGTGAAGGAGCTTGTTCCCCGAATAGACAAATCTTCTATTTTCGTTATTTTGTAGTGCTGCATATACCCGGCAATACCCTGAATGATTTCAACCATAAGCGGTGGATGGGCAAAGGTCGCGGAACCTACCTGAACCGCCGCAGCCCCGGCCATGAGAAATTCCAAGGCATCTTCTGCAGCCGCGATACCTCCTAGTCCAACTAGCGGAACCTTTACCGCTTCCCAGAGATCCCACACCATTCGAAGCGCCAAGGGCCTTATCCCCGGACCTGAAAGGCCCGCGCTGATATACTGAAAAACCGGCTTCCTTTTATAAATATCAATGGCCATAGCCTGAAACGTATTCACCAAAGAAAGGGCATCAGCCCCGGCCGCAACACAGGCCCTGGCTACTGCTCGGAGATCCGGAGCATTAGGGGAAAGTTTTACCATGAGCGGCTTATCACAGACCTTCCGCACGGCCTGCACCACCGATGCCGCAGGTCTTGGCTCAAGGCCAAAAGCCATACCTCCTGCCTTGACATTTGGGCAAGAAATATTGAGTTCGATCATATCCACTGGTGACCCCGCAAGCAGCCGGGCACCTTCTATGTATTCCTCCACGGTTGAACCAGAAAGATTGGCAATTACCACCGGTCCAAGTTCCCGAAGCGCGGGAAGTTCCCGTTCAATAAACTCAAGGATTCCCGGATTTTCAAGCCCAATGGAATTCAAAAGCCCTGCAGGAGTTTCATAGATCCGAAGGCCGGTATTTCCCTGCCGTGGGTGCAGAGTAAGACCCTTGGTACAGATCCCTCCAAGAGAGGCCATATTCAACAGACCCTGATATTCCCGGCCATACCCAAAGGTTCCTGAAGCAGCGATGACCGGATTCCTAAACCGGATTCCCGCGATACGCACTGAGAGGTCCGGGATGTCTCCATAAGGAAACGTTTCATGGGCATCCATCAAAGAGGACCTCCTCTGCCCTGAAAATGGGACCATCAACACAGCAACGCCGATTTCCCTGGACGGTTCTGACTGTGCAACCCAAACAGGCCCCCACCCCACAGGCCATCTGCCGTTCCATGCTGATAAAACAAGGAACTCCTGCGGTTTTACACAAACCGGCCACCGCCTTGAGCATGGGTTCAGGACCACATGCGCACACCCGCCGATAGTGGACCGGTTCCAGGAAATCCAAAATCCGGCCATGACGGCCTTCACTGCCATCTTCGGTAGCGATGATACAGGATCCTGGGGGAATCTGTTCCAAACCAAAGGAAAGAGACTTGAAACCCCCATAGAAGTCAAAGGTTCCTGGGGGAAGTTCCTCGGCAAAGGCAGCACAAGGGGCCACCCCGATACCTCCTCCCACGAGCGCAATGGGGCCTTGAAGGGTTTCTGGGTCTAAGGCCCCCCAGTAATTACCCAGCGGACCGGTCAACTCCACAGGTTCACCGCACTGGAGCGTAGCCAGTTCCCTGGTCCCCTTGCCCCGTTTGGTAATGGAGAAACGCACTAAGCCGCTACGCCCGTGATTGGGGGCTTCCCAGCTTGCAACACTGAGGGGCCGGCCTAAAAACACCGAGGAACGCTGGGGTTTGAGCATAAAAAACTGCCCTGCCCGGGGACTCGGTCCTGCCCACCTAAACTCAAGCTGAAATACCTGGGCATTAAGCTCCTGATACCGATTGAGCCTACAGAGGAGGCTCTGTTTTAAAGGTCCCGGGGCAATCAAGCAATTCCCGCCTTGCCATGAATGGCTGCACCGAGGATGTCCCGCATCCGCAATACTTCGTTCCGGGCTGCTACCGCGGCAGCAGCCATATCTACCCTTTCCAAATCCACCTCTTCAGTCTGAGTCCATGCCTTGAGAATTGAACGAGAGGCATTCACCACCCCGCCGTTCGCTTCTCGAAACAGCAGGGCTGCAACTGCTACACTCCCCCCTTGCGCCCCATACCCCGGAATGAGGAAGAAGAGATTGTTCCGGTTTGCCCGAATGGACGCCGCTTCTTCTGGTTCGGTACAGCCCATCACGGCTCCAAAGGCTCCGTAGCCATAGGTGCCCAAACGGGAAGCGGCTAATTCTGCTAGTTTATCCCCTACCGCATCGTACAAGCGGCTTCCGTCTTTCAGTTCCTGGTATTCAAAATCCCGCATACCCTGGTTAGAGGTTCGCATGAGCACAAAAGCCCCTTTCCCCTTCTGGTCCGCATAGGAAAGCCACGGCTCAAGGGAATCCATCCCCATATAGGGAGAGAGGGTAACAAAATCCGCTTCAAAGTCTCCTTCAAAATGGGCCTTGGCGTACTGTGCCGCGGTATCTGCTATGTCTCCTCGTTTAATATCAGCGATGACCAGGCTTCCTTGCTCCCGGATGTACCGCAGGGTCTTTGCATAAGCATCCAGTCCGGCCCGTCCCAAAGCCTCATAATAGGCGATTTGAATCTTGTAACACCCGGCAATATCTATCGTGTAATCTACCACGGCCCGGTTATAAGCCGTCACTGCTTCAGCATCAGATATCCCGTTTCGCCGTTCTTTCGGGGGGATGTACGCAGCCGCGGTATCAAGGCCCACACAGACAGGACCTTTACAGGCCACGGTTTCATAGAGTTTATCCATAACATACATAATACTTGATTGTATCCCGGTATACCGATTGTGGGAACACGCCCTGGGCCGGTGTTCCTTAAATCATTCCTGGGGTCTCGCTCGCCATCGCTATTCCCTTTATAGCTCGTTGATTTGCTGCTCGGTAAGCCCGGTCGCCAGGGCTATTTGTTCTATGGGTGCGCCTAGGGCCTTTAGATTCCGGGCTATTTCCAACTTCACTTCCCGTTTGGCGTGTACAACCTTGCTCTGGGTGTCTACCGCATACTTGTACTCGCTCATAAGCCGCGCTCGCTCTACCTCGTCTTTGCTGATGCTCAGTAATACCTCGCTCGCCATCGCTATTCCCTCCTCATACGCCATTAGCTCGTTTATCTTTCCCCGTTTCCCCTTGTCGGGCAAATAGCGGAAAAATATTGCCCAATGCTCCTGGGCATTCATGTCCCCTATGGGTTTTTCCACTACCCGGTCCAGTTTGGAAAGCTCCACCGTGGTAATCCGGCTCCTCCCGTTAAGCGATACCCTATGGGCCGGATCATAGTATTCAAACGTATGAAATGCGGTCTCATCCGGGAAAAACCGTTCCTTTGCCAATATCGCTATTTGATACGCATATTTCAGATCGTCATAGGACTTGTCAAACCCCCGAATGTCCTGTCCGGTGAACAGTTTCCCTGCATGAAACTCAAGCCGAACCGGCTCATACGGGTCGGGATTAAGGCTCATCTCGACATTGACCGGTTCGCCATTTTCAGCTTTACAGGCGATGTCAAATCGGATTTGCCGGTCCCGAAGGTTGTCTATGGGTGGCTCATTGGCGCTTATGGCGGTTACGGAAATATCCCGACCAATCAGGGCGGAAATGAGCCTTGAAAGGGCACCCTGGGAAGCCGGGGTATTCCGGGTGAATACGGCCTTGAACACGTTATCCAGACAAATATCAATGAGGTCATCGGTTTCGTCAAATCGTATCATATTCCCTCCTTTTTCAAGGATACTCAATTCTTAATCTTATTGGAAAGGATCGTGAGGCTTACGTTTATGCTGTTGGGCAATATACGAGCTTCCCGTAACGGTACGGGAATGGCTCATATCTGAGGGCGCGCTCCTTGAATCTGGCCTGCCCTGGTTATGGGGTCAACTGCCTCTTATCAATGGTATCATTAGTTGTATCCGGGAAAGTACCGCCGTTTTTGTAAATCGCCGCGCCGCCAGATGGTGCGGTATTTGCCTTGCTGCCGTTTACTGCCTCTGAACCGTAAATAACGCCGCCACTCATGGTAAAGGTTCCACTACCGCTGACATACACCCCACCGCCGTTGCCGGATGCGGTATTGCCGCTGATTGCCCCGTCGTTCATGGTAAACGTGCCACCGTTTACCATCACCCCGCCGCTGTTGTCTGCGACGGTATTGCCGCTGATTGCCCCATTGTTCATGGTAAACGTGCCGCCGCCAGCAACATACACCCCGCCGCCGAAGTTGGCGGTATTGCCGCTGACCTCGCCGCCGCTCATCTCAAAGGTCGCGCCGTAGGCAAACACCCCGCCGCCGTCGTGGCCAGACCTATTCCCGCTGACCTCACCGCCAGTCATGGTGAACGTGCCGCCGCCGGTAACATACACCCCGCCGCCGCCTTTGTTGCCATTACCGCCAGAGTTGGGGGTGGAATTCCCGCTGATTGCGCCACCGCTCAGGGTAAAGGTTCCGCCGTTGATATACACCCCGCCGCCGTTGCTGCCGGAGGCCGTATTACTGCTAATCTCGCCGCCATTCATGCTCAAAGCGCCGCCGTTGTCGACAACCACCCCACCGCCAGAGGTGTTGGAGGTATTCCCGGTAAGGCTTGAGCCGACCTTCAGCTCCAAGTTTCCCCCGTTGTTCACCTTCACCACGGGGGCGCTGTTCCCGTCCATCCCCTTGAGCGTTATGTCCTGTATTGCCAGGGTAAAGCCGGCCGCTAGGGTAAAAAGGGGCGTTCCGGTTTCATTAACCTGCACCGTCTTACCGTTGCCCCTGATGGTAAGGGCGATTACTTGGTCGTCCACTCCAGAAAGGGTTTTGGGCACGAATTCGATCAACTCCTCCTCGCCGTCAAGGACTATGGTATAGGACCCTGGGGAAGCAAGAAGTGCCGCCTCCAGTTTGGCCGCCAAGGTGGTTTCACCTTCCCCAACTAACGGTGGGCAGGCGACAAAATTGGCGAGAGTAAACATTTTGGCTAACGATGTGGTAGAGCCATCGTAAACATGCACCACCCCGGTCCATACCGCGGCTTGATTGTTCGTGCGGTCGTAGAGGTCTATAAAGGCCTGGTAGGTCCCTGCGGAAAGATCAGTAATGCTCCCCACTGCGCTTTCTGAAATATCAATTTCCTGACCGGTTCCCTGAGCAGACAGGGGGTACACGCTCAAAAAGGCCCGGGTTTTCGGGAAGCTGACGTTGTAGGACAGTGTTCCCGTACCGCCTGAACTAAAGTCCGGCGTCAGGTACACTGCAACAGGTGAGGAAATTCCCGCAGTGATGGAAACGCTGCTAGTCCCCCGTACCACGAGGCTGCCTATGCTATTTTCGGTATGGCCGCTATAGCCCTTGACCTCCAGGGTCCAGTCCTCAGGTTCCAGGGCCACCGTAAGGGTTAGGCCGCTTTTCAGGTCCGTGTTCACCGCAGTTTTTCCCTCCGCGGTAAAGTCCAGGATAAAATAGAGACCATCAAGACTTGGCATAACGGTACGGGCGTTCCGTTGGTCCAGCCGTATGTGGGCCTGGCCCATACCCTGGGGTAGGGGTTCCCCGGAAAATGCGTCTTTCTCCGGCCCGGTAAGATCGGTACACGCGGCCAGAAAGATACCACAGGCAAGCACCGCTACACACGCGAGCACTGTTGCGCGCGCAAGACGTCGGACTAGAAAGCCGAAACTACCCCCAATGGGGGGGGGGGGGGGGGGGATGTTG
>JAISBK010000026.1 GCA_031266255.1 Treponema sp. | reverse complement strand
GTGGTAACCGCATTCTGGCGGTACGTCGATGATCGTATTCCGGAAATAGGCAAGAATTATACTGAGGAGCGGTTAAAGGCAATAATAAAATCCACGGGAGAAGCGGCGGTAAAGAATACCATAGGACAATATACGATATTTGATCTGGCCATATCGCAAAGCGAGATAACGGAAAAGATAAAAAATACCGTAATAGCAAGTCTTAACCAATATCCCGTTGAATTAACCGATGTAAAACTGACGAATTATGATTGGTCTGATGAGTTTGACCGGCAGATAGCCGAGACCATGAATCGGGCACAGCAAGTACGGCAAAAAGAACAGGAACTGGAAACAGCTAAACTTGAATCCCAAAAACAGGTAGCAGTAGCTGAGGCAGAACGGGATGCGATAATCGCTCGGGCTGAAGGGGAGAAACAGCGGGTAGCCTTGGAAGCGGAGGCAAAAGTCCTTGAAGGTGAAGGGATACGGAAATACAATGAGGCCATATCCCAAAACCTGAGTATTGAGATCCGTATGAGGGAATTGGAGATAGAGAAGATACGGGTTGAGCGGTGGGACGGGAAGTATGTACCAAATAATATGTATGGACCGATACCCGTAAATACTCAGGGTGGGATACAGGGACGCTAATATTTAATCCGGGGGATCGAAAGGAATCCCCCGGAATTATTGGGGTAAGTTTTGGGCTAGTATTGGCTCTGGAAAACCGTACTAGCCCGTGCAGAGTGAGTCCTGGATCCCACGTCCGGATGACCATGCTGAATTAGATGCAAATTAGCTCCTGTAACCGTATGCAAAACGTAGGCACTTTAGCTTAAAAGGCATATATTTCTATATGTTACAATGAATTACAAAATCATGCCGGAGACGGGAGTTGAACCTATCCCCAGCCTCCTATTTGCCGTCCGGTTATATGGCCGTTGTGAATGTCTATATTTGTATTTTCAGCTTGATTATCTTACCAATAGTATGTTAGATTTTTAACTATAATAATGAAAAAATTACTTTGTTCTTGGGCGCTGGTGTGGGTATTGGCGGGTCTTAACGTCTATGCCGCCGGGGGACCGCAGGTGGTCAATTTCTGGTACAACAATACCGGGGAAGAAGCCAAGGTATACGAGCAGGCCATTGCCGCCTACAACGCATCTCAAAGCATCTACCGGGTCGAAAGGTTAAGCGTCAATGAGCGGGATATAAAAGATATAGTCAAAACGGGAAATATACAATTTATTATAAAGGCCCGAGAACTTTTTCCAGAAGACCTGTGGGACACTGTACTGGCTGGCGTTTATCAAGACCGAAACCGGCGCGTATGTCGAGGGGCTTGCCCATTTTCAGGAATTATTCGCGAATGACTTGTCTTTGTGCATGTCAATCTTGCCCTTAGCCTATAAAAAAGCCACCAGATGCGCCGGGGCCTTGGGAAACACAAGCCTTTCTGCGGAATATACCGCGCGCTCTGAAAGCCTGTATAATGAACATGGTATTGATCCCTCACAAGGGCCTTTCAGTATCGAGACAGGGTATCTCTTGAAATGAAATATATATACCGGTTAGGAGACTTTATGGTTTTAACTAGGATTGTAACTTTGGTTAGCATTGTATTCTGTTCATGCAAAACCCTGAGCATGAGTTCAGAAGAATGTATTGCCGGTTTATCAAAAATGAAAAGTGTGCCGCGCTTGACCCCTGAATTAGGGTTGTCCCTTGGTGCTAAAGACCATACCAATGAGATTGGTTATTATTATAGATTGAGGTGAAAAATGGAAATTAACGCGGCTGCATTAAAAACTAAAGGGTTCTTTCAACAAGCCCAAAAAGATAAATTCTCTTTGCGGCTTTGTACGTCTGGCGGGACCATACATACCGACTATCTGAAAAAAGCAATGGAAATTGCTGATACTTATGGTGAAGGACAACTTCATTTTACAACTCGTCAGCAGATAGAAATCCCCTATATCCTTGCAGACAATGTGGAGGCGGTTCAGAACGTCTTGTTCGATGCCGGTATCAAAACCTTCATTGGAGGCCCGAGGGTCAGAACCGTAGTAGCCTGCCTTGGTGCTGCAGTGTGTAAATTCGGGCAAATAGAAACCGGGGAGCTTGCAAAAGAAATTCACGATACCTATTTTGGACGTGAGCTTCCTGCAAAATTAAAGATTGCCATTACCGGATGTAAAAACAATTGCGCTAAAGTAGAGGCAAATGACATAGGTATCAGAGGGGTAAACCACGGTTACCAGTTGTATTTTGGAGGTTGTTTTGGGCATGAAACCCGAGTAGGCAAGCCTTTTTTGCCGGTTCTTGGAGAAAAAGACCAGGTATTGCACGTAATTGCCTGTACCGTGCGTTTTTTTGCAAGTCAAGCGGTAAAAGGAGAACGGCTTGGGAAATTGATAGACCGTATTGGCATTGATGCCTTTCAAAAGGCGATAGAAGGGGATTTCCACCCTTAAAACGACACGTAGTGATGCACTGCAAGTATTGATCCCCATGGACGTTTCGTGTCTTCCTTTTCTTTTCTCGCTGAATCGACTAAACTTGAGGTTATGGGAATTATTGATCGTCTTGGAGATGTGATAAGAAGTTATCTTAATGATGAGGCTGAAGATCCTTTCGAAAGGTCCTTCCAAAACCAGCGACAGTCCTATGCGGATCCGGATATGGAAGTGGCCTTTGAAGAACTAGATGAGTATCTACAGGGAAAAACAGAGCAAAAAAAACGTCCTTCCTTTGAAGCTGGCAATTTTCGTACCTCAACAGGCACAAGGAGTTTTGCTGATCCCGAGGTTCCTGAATCTCTACGACAGGATTTTGTAGAACTCGGTGTGTCTGTGGGTGCATCTCCAGAAGTGTGTAAGGCTGCCTATAAAAAACTGCTCAAAATCCACCACCCTGACCGCCACGCGGGGCATCCTGGAAATATGAGAAAGGCCACTGAAAAGTCCGCCCGGATAAATGCTGCATTTGATCGTATTGAACAGTGGCGGCACACGGGGAAAGCGGACTAGTAAAATAGTTATCCTGTTTCTTGGACGATTGATGCCGGATCGGTGCTTACACCGGTCAACGTAGCCTTTGTATACTGCTCGGTAAAGTATTCGATCTTATGAGTAACCTTATGTAGATACTTCTGCATTTCCTGAATTTGGGTTTCTACCTCTTTTTTGTGTTCCTGCAGTAATACACAACGCTGTTTTAAGGTACCATCCCCTTCCAGGCTCAACGTAACAAAATGCTTGATCTGTTTGATGGACATGCCCGTATTTTTAAGACAGCAAATGAGGCTCAACCATTCCAGATCCTGTTCAGAATACCGGCGTATCCCCGTATGACTTCTTGCTATACTGGGTAATAAACCTTCGTTTTCATAATACCGTAAGACATAAGGCGGTAAGGCCGTTTTCTCTGATACCTGCTTAATTGTAAAAAACAAAACATGTTCCTCCTTCTTTT
>JAISBK010000114.1 GCA_031266255.1 Treponema sp. | reverse complement strand
GTTCCAGGGCCTCCTGCTTGTCCCATCAAGAGGAGGGTATGAGCAGGAAGTGAACCAATACCGGGTACGGTATCCATTGATAGGCCGGTAAACCCTAAGGTAACCTGGTACCTGGTGCCGTCCATCATCCGTTCAAGACCTATACTCTGGGTGTTTTTATGGGTAATCACGGTCGTATGCCGCCGGGGAACCGTAAAATCCGCTGCGGATTTTTGGTGGCTTCCGTACGGGAAATGCAACGCGACGTGTAGTTTCCCCGCGGATACAAGGGACGAGGTAACCCGCATATAGAGGGTATCTTCAAAGGGATGGACCAAGGTTTCAGTTACCACCGGAATATCCCCCAGCATCCATTCTGAGTGCAAGAAACCTTCCCACAGATTGAGGGTCTGTTTCCCTGCCTTGCACGTATCCAGGGTAAGGGGCTCATCTGCAAGGGCAAACCCGATTTTCCCCAGATGAAACTTGTGGGGATTCTGCCGCAACGCCCTGAAAAGCTCCTCCTGACCGGTTGCATCCACTGCATACCCCACTTCCCTACCGTACGTGTCAAAGTGGGTAAGGCGAAGCCCGGAAGCATCAGGCGCCCCGTCGGGGTAGCTATGCCAGCCCCATTCCGCCATGGTGCATAGGGGGAATCCGTCATCCGGGGCAGCGTAAGCGTCAAAAAAGGTTTGCAAGCCGGTAAAGTCCGCGGTAAAACAGAAGGTCCCATTACCTACTGAAAGGGGCGCGTCTTTTTTAAGGTTCGTGTAAACAGGATTATGTCGTGTTACCAAGCCATACCGGTCAATCATCATCCTTCCTGTTTATCCCCGTGTACCATTACGAGGTGAGGGTTTTTGAACACATCTCGTCAAAAAGCGAACGAGCATCCTGCAACGGCAAGGTCTGCATGGCCAGATCTTGGGAAAACACCCGAAAGGCTTTTTCCCGGTCTTGCTCAAACACCGCTTCGATGATCCCTTCCTGAGCTATTACGTGATGCAGCACCAACGCCCGCAGGTCCGTGGGCAGTCCCTGGCTCATCAGGGGCTGAATACAATCCCGGGAACATGACGCGTTGGTTTCAACCACTGCGTCCCGGGGCAAATCAGGCATCTGCCCTTGATTGGGCATATTTACATTGGTTACCAGGGGGCCAAGCCCCAGCAGGGCTTTGACCAGCTTAATCCCCTCTTCCCCAGAAGGCACGGGGTGCATGGTTTTGGTACCCTCCCGGTAAGCTCGTGCCTGGTCTATCAGGGCGTCCCGGTTTGCCATACGCCAAGATACCGGGGTGAGGGCGAATCCCCAGCGTTCTACCTGTTCAGGATTTGCAAGATACCAGGAATGAGGACAAAATTCCGCAAGGTGCCGGTCTCCTGCCGCGGCAATGAGGCCATAGCGGCGGAAAAGATCCATCTTAACCCGTTCCGCGCTGGAAAAGAACCTGCGCCGCAGCGCTTCCTCAGGGTCTTCTGCAGAAACATGCCCTCCAGCAAAGGTGGTAGCCGCTGCCGCGCCCCGGAAGCCTGAGTCAGCATAGGTATCCGCGAAGACAGTATAGTAGGGAAAAATGTCGATGTTTTTCCAGGAAGCCTGATCGATCCAGGTAAAATGGTTTATCCCCAAAACCCGAGTGCTGATTTCTTCCCGTTTGATGCTATCCTTGGGGGCAAGGCCCGCTGTTTCAAGTACCGTACCAAGCAGTTTCTGGGTATTGAATACCTCATGGCAGCACCCTACCGCTTTAATACCGGGAAACTCCTTGTATAACGTACGGGTACAGATACTCATCGGATTGGTATAGTTGATCACCCATGCATCGGGGGCATATATTCTTACTGCCTGGGCAATCTTACGAAACTGGGGAATGGTCCGTAAGGCACGGATGATACCCCCTGGTCCTGCGGTGTCCCCTACAGGCTGGTAGATCCCATATTTTTCAGGAGCGTGTACGTCTACGGCCATTGCTGCAAAATCCCCGGGAAGAATCGAGATAAACACAAAATCACTGCCCCCAAGCGCGTCTTCCAGGGAAGGGTTGGCATGAAATATCCAGCGTCCAGGGTTGTGCTGCGCCAAAAGCCGATTACCAATGGCTTCGTTAGTCTGCGCGTCTTCCCAGTTGAGGTCGTACAATTCGATACGGCCGGAGATTTCCGTTTCAAACACCAGGTCTTGCATTAAGACCCATGCCCAGTTGCGGGATCCTCCACCGATGTAACATAGTTTGGTACTTTTCGCAGCACGTTTCATGTACGCTCCGTTCATTTTAACGTATCCCCTATACTACCGGTAAAATGACGGACGTGTAAAGCCCGGTATTTCTCCTTCCGGGGGGTTTCTTGATGCCCTGCCTGATGCAGGTGCAATTTCTTTTTCGGGGCATTTAGGTAGCCAAGATAAAGTCCCGAACCGAAGCGCCCCACATCCCGCTTTCTACCTTTGCCTTTAGCGTTACCATCTCTTGAGCATTACCCTCATTCCACCTCATCCCCGCCTGTTTGCATCGTTTTTGAACCACGCTCTTGTTCCCGCTCTCTATCGGCCCAGACCCTAGTAAACCCTCGCTTCTTATATTCGGTGTAATCTATCTTGTTCCTGTTATGCTCAATATACGTGTACAGGTTTACCACGCCCCCGGGAAGGCTTTTCCCCTTATACGCTCCAAGCGCCTCAGCACTTCCTCTCCCTGGCTGTTTCGTAACAATGCAATAAGTTCTTCCGCCCAGGGCGTATACTGCTTCGGATCCCCCTGAAAAAGATACTTCCCACGACAGCTTCCGGGATTCCCCCCCAGAGTGCTTCTATGACGCTGATAGTGAGTTTTCGTTGGGCGTGGGTAGCCTCGAATTGCGTTGTTTTTGAGCAGGCCCGCCTCAAATTCCGCTGCGGCGTCTGTTATGAGTTTTTTCCGTTCTTTGGTGTCCATAGGTATCCCCTCCTCTGGGATACCGCAAGTATATCATACGTTCCCATTTTGCCCCGAAAAAAAATTGCACTCATCGGTTGTAAACCGCAAGCTTTGTGGCGGAGTCTATATAATAAAGCCTGAATTTATACCAACCCCATCCAAAAAGGCCGCGAAATTCGTATAGGGGAGCAACGTCAATATCGGTATACCTATTGCCGTCCATGTCTTCCTGCACAATTATCCACGCCGCTTTTTCCCCCAAGCGATCCGAATCCGATAATTCGGCATACCCGGCGCGGGAACTGTTAAACATTTCCCAATACAATTTCTCTCCAAATGTTCCTCCGTATTCATCACATACATAGACACG
>JAISBK010000193.1 GCA_031266255.1 Treponema sp. | reverse complement strand
TACCAGTCGGTGATCCTTCTTTCCAGGGATCGGGGTACTTCTTCCCCGGTCTGCCGGATCCGGTCGCGCAGATACGGCAGGATGACCTGTTCCTTGAGCGCGTCCCAATACTGGGGCAGAATCTTAGGAGGAGCAAGGAAGCCGTCCGGGGGCATGTGTCCCAAGAGGCTCGGGTAAAACTGGGGAAAAATCTGTTCCGTAACGGTCCGCATGGCAGAAAAACCGCTGCTAATACCAAAAAGGGTGTCCTGGAATCCCTGATTTTTGCTGATTTCCAAGAGCAGCCGTTGAGTCTCAGTTTGAAAAAACCATTGGGTAAAGGCGTCGGCGGCTTTTTTTGCCTTTCCCTTTTTATAGATTCCGTAATACACCGTGTTTTCAAAAAGGGGAATGGTCTCCTGTTCCGCGAGCCAGCGGAAGTTAAGATTAGCCCGGCTTTCCTGGGTCAAGGTGAAAAAGTCCGCACTGTTCATGTAGGTAAACAGGATCCGCCCGGAAGCCGCAAGTTTGGCCGGGGGATCATAGAAGTATTTGAACGTAAACTCGTCCTCTGCCTGGATGCTGGTATTTGATTCTTCAGTCCAACGCCGAAGGTATGCTATGGCTTGGTCCAAGGCTTCTGCGTCCCACGCTATGGGATCCGCCTCCATAAAAGAAGCGTTAAAAAGGGTAGCAGCCACCACAAAAAACTCGTCGTTCCATGCAGGGGAAAAGCCCATCCGGGAATACATGCCGTTGCGCTGCACATTGTACCCGGTTCCCAGGGTTTTGAGTTCCTCAAAGGTAATCGTAAAGGGGTTGGACAGCAATGAGCCGTTAGCCCGGGCAAATACAATGGCCGGAATATTGAAGGCTACCGGGAACAGGTACTGGGTAGCTTCAATGCTACCCAAGGCAAGGAGCCGGGGATAAAATGCGGTTCTTGCTATCCGATCCTGGGTAAAGAAACTATCCAGGGGCTTGAATAAGCTGCGGGTGGAGACGCTTTTGAGCCAGTTTCCCACTACCACATCAGGAGATTCCGCGGTTTCGGTCAAGCGCTGGGCCAGGGCTTCGTAATACCGGGTTTCAACCTTATACCGGGTTTGGGTGGCATTAAAATATGCCGTATAGAGCGCGAATTCCGGTCTATCGGTCCACAACACCGCCGTGCTTGGTTCAAAGAATCCGCAAGACAGGATACTGACCCAAAGCAAAACGAGCCCACCGAACATGAAGGCTCTCAAGGACATAGCTACCTGCGGTCTGTTGTTGAGGATAAGCAGTTCAAGAGACATTCCAGAGGGATGCGGGGTATACGCCCTGGGCGGTTAATGCGGCGATCCGGTTCACCGCTGCTTCCCGGTCTGCCTGGTAGGTAATCCCGAACCAGTCTGAATCAGCGGGAATAACCCGGATCTTGAGCAGCTTGTTTTTGATGAACCAATCCGCGGCCATAGGAAGGTAACACTCCTGTTTAGGCTGCCCCACAGAGGTCTTGAGGAACTCGTCGAAATACCGGTGCAGTTCCGGGAAGATACCCACCGGGAAACCCCAGAAGTTCATAGACACCGGGGTATCTGCAGCAAGTTCCTGCTTGAGTCCTTCCGGGGTGGTATTACAGATCCGGCCGCCCTCTTGGGCAATAGCGGTGAGCTCTTGTACTGATTGGAGGTATCCATCCTTGACCACACAGACCCCCCGGGTAACCGTACCTTGGGGGCTTAGGGTTTTTTCCAAACAGTAGGGCACGATAGCCCCTTCACTGAGCTGAGGGGAAGCGAGGTAGGCACCCATTGCTTGAAAGGCCGCTCTACCATAAAAATCGTCTGCATTAATCACCGCAAAAGGCGCGTCAATCGCATGGGCAGCACAGAGCAGGGCATGACTCGTACCCCAGGGCTTGGTTCTGCCTGCCTGCTTCGCCTGGTTTAAAAGCTCCTGGGGAATGAGGCTATCCAGTTCCTGAAAACACAGGTGATAGGGAATGGATGCCATGCGTCTGAGGACCAGATCCTTAAAATCCGCTTCAATAGCATGGCGAATGATGAATACTATGTTCTCAAATCCTGATCTGAGCGCGTCAAAAACCGAATAGTCCAGGAGCGCGGCTCCATCCTGTCCTATCCTATCCACCTGCTTGAGGCCGCCGTAGCGGCTCCCCATACCTGCAGCTAAAACAACTAATACCGGTCCTTTCACTGGTTTACCTATCCTCAAAGTACTTTAGTTCAGTATACGCTCAAGGCCTAAGTCCGGTAAAGCCCTTCCCAAAAGACGTACATTGCATCAGTTTCAGGATATTATCTACGGTCAGTAGGAGATCCTCCCGGCACCGCTGCTTCGCTTCATCAAAACTCACGGCTACGGTATTGATACTGAACATTGCAGAAACCCCTTGAACTGCTGCAGCTTCCACCAGGTCAAATACCGCATCCCCCCTATCCCCGGCACTGCCGATGTCTCCCACCAGGGCAATCACCGGTACCCCTGCGTGCTTGGCTCGCCGGGCAACCCCGATAAGCACTTTACCCCGCAGGCTCTGGGCGTCAAATCTGCCCTCTCCGCTGATTACCAGGTCTGCCCCCTTGAGCAGAGTCTCAAAGGCTAGGGTATCCAGTACGGTTTCAATGCCCATTTTGAGAGACGCTCCAAGAAAGGCAACCATGCCGCCTCCCATACCTCCTGCGGCTCCTGCACCGGGCAGCATGGACACATCGCAATGCAATTCCCGTTGTATCGCCGCGGAACCAGCCCTAAGCTGTTCATCAAGCAGGGTAACTAACGAAGGATCCGCACCTTTTTGCGGGGCAAATACAAAGGCTGCACCGTTTTCCCCATACAAGGGATTATCAATATCGCACATAGCCGTAATTGCCCCTTTTTCCAAATGCTTTAGCTCAGGCAAGAGGCCGCTTGTATCAATGGAAACGATCCGGGACAAGGTTCCCCCTACCGGAACAAAGGGGGTTCCCGCGGCATCGAGAAACCGAATACCCAGGGCCGCGGCAGCTCCGGTCCCCAGGTCGTTTGTGGCGCTTCCCCCCAATCCCAGGATGAGCTGCTTACATCCCCGCCCCACGGCATGGGCTATAAGCTGTCCTACCCCAAAGGTAGTGGTTTGGTCAGGGTGGAGCTTGGCGCCAACCAGGGGCAGCCCTGCACATGCGGCCATTTCAATGATCCCGACCGCCGCCTTGGTATGCCTATCCTCCACCATCCCATAAAAGCCCTCCAGGGTTTCTCCGTATGGTCCCGTGACCGGTACAAACACTTTTTCCCCGTTCATGGCCGTAAGAAACGCATCCACCGTGCCTTCACCCCCGTCGGCTACGGGGATGGCAAGCACTTCCGCATCAGGATATCGGCTCATTATGCGGGCTTTGACAAGCTCGCCTATTTCCGCAGACCCCATCGTTCCCTTAAAGGAATCAGGCACCAGCACCACTTTCATACGAACTCCTGAGGGTAAGTATACTAGACGGTGGTTCTTATTGATACTATTTACTTCACTACGGTAATTTTCTACAGTTATACTCATGAGAGCCACACAAGCCTTGATACACCTAGATCGGCTGCAAAAAAACATAGCAGCGGTCCGGAATCGTATAGGCCCAAAGCCGTTGATTTGTATGCCGGTCAAAGCCGACGGATATGGTCATGGGGCAATACCCGTCGCGCACGAAGCCCTGAGTTCAGGGGTAGCGGTTCTGGCAGTCGCCTCGGTACAGGAAGGCATTGAGTTGCGGAAAGCCGGTATTACGGCTCCTATCCTGCTGTTTTCCATTCCCCTTCCCGAAGAACTGGATGACTTGGCAGCAGCTACGCTCAGTCCTTTTGTTGCGGATAAAGACAGCGCCACGGCCCTTGCCGCGGCAGCCGACCGGGCAGGGGTACGCCTCCCGGTTCACCTCAAGATCGATACGGGAATGGGTCGGGTAGGCTGCCGCCCTGAAGCCGCGGCAGCCCTGGCTGCATACCTCGTTTCCCTTCCATCCTTGCATTACGTGGGTACGGCTACCCATCTGGCGCGGGCAGATGCGCTTTCAGCGGATGCCATGGCCTATACCCAAAAACAGCTTGCCCGGTTTACCCAAGCCCTTGATGCCATCAGAACCGCCGGCTTTGATACGGGTATCGTTCATGCGGCTAATTCCGGGGCGGTTTTTCTGCATACCGATGCTTATTTTGATATGGTGCGTCCTGGAATCGTACTCTACGGGTACCCTCCTTCTGAGGAATTAGCTTCCCTGGTCCAACTCGAGCCGGTGATGGAACTGCGTACCGCGGTGGTGTTTATCAAAAAAGTTCTCTCAGGAACCCCCCTTTCCTATGGAGGCACCTGGATTGCCCCGGCGGATCGGATGATCGCCACGCTGCCGGTAGGGTACGGTGATGGGTTACCCCGGGCTTTGAGTGGTAATCTTCAGGTACTTATCCGGGGAGCCTTATACCCCCTGGCGGGAAGAATTTGCATGGATCAGTGCATGGTTGACCTGGGACCAGATACGGATGTGCGTCGCTGGGATCCGGTAACGGTCTTTGGGGGAACTGGTGAAGCCCTTACCGCAGGAGATCTGGCGGCAAAACTCCATACCATTCCCTATGAGATTACCTGCAATATCAATAAACGGGTTCCCCGGGTGTATTGTGCTGGTGTGGGGAAATGCAGTATTACCGATTGCTTATAATGAGCAGCGCGAAAATCAACAGCCATATACTCCCGAGAAGTACCGCGATACTCAGGATTACCGTGGTTATGAGTATGTGGCGGATCTCCGCTTGAACAGCGCGCAGATCATAGCCGGTTTCTATCACCGCGATTACCGTCCCGGTGGAATCCGCGAGGGGACCGCAGGCATAAAGCCACCGGCCACTGGCATTCACCTCAATCCCCTGCTCATAGGACGCGCTTTCAAACGCCTTTTTTATAGAGCTGGCATCACGGGTCGTATCGGGATAGAACATACCCGCGGAATTTTCAAGATCGTACACCAGGTACTGCCTCCCCTCCTGCATCTTCCATATCCGCTGGTATACCCGCTTCCCTTTGAATTGGGTGTGGGCAAATAGATTAGCGAGCTGGCCGCGTAACGCCTGGTATGCTTCATTTTCGTAGTCTCGGGGAAAAGCCAGGGAATCGAGCAGGGTAAGATCTATCTTGTTTGCCATGAATCGGGAAATGTTTTCAAGGCCGCTGAAGATACTTTCATTATACTGCTCTTGCATCTTGTCTATAATGAGTACGGTCGCAATCCCCGCTCCAAACGTAATGCCTATCCCCAAGGTGAAAATTAAGGTACTGGTTTTAGTCCACCGTAGTTTTACCAGCCCACGCAGGAGGGCCGCCAGCGTCAAGAGAAACGGAGGAATATCCAGCAGGCACAGCACAAATAACACCTTTTGTTTGAAGGTGAACCAGGGAGCATAGTAATACGTCTCCAGCGTTTCAAAACGACCCTCCTTGTTTCTGATAAGCAGGTTATCCGCAAAGGAGGCAGCAAAGAGCAGGTCTTCAGTAGTGCTCAGCACATAATAGGGATGGTCTGGGGAGGTGGTAAAGAGGACCTGCGGTTTACCGGTCTTGGTATCAAGACAGACAATTTCAGCGGTATGGAGATCCGTATATATAAGGGTATCATCCGGGCCGTATATGACCCACCAGGGCAGACTATCCGGTTCTGTTCCTGCCCAAGTACCGCTCAAAGTCCCGAAAAAATCGTATTGTTTAATAAATCCTGATTTGGTGATGAGGGCAAGCTCCTTTTGTCCGGGGTTTATCCCGCAAGAACCCACGTCACGGAATGCATGAGGATAGTCAACAAAGGCAAGGCTCTCGACGTTCCCTGAACCTACGGTGTGAACCCGTTCCAACCAGAACCCCTGCGCTTCCAAACGAACCAGATAGAGGTCTCCCTGGTAATAGGTCATACCGTGCAGCTTTCCCCGGGTGATACTGAAATCATGGTTACTATAGGTATAGCGATAGATTTCACCCAGAAACGCCCCGTCCTGAGCATATTTCAGTACCCGTTCATAGCTCTGTTCAAAAACACCGCCGAATTGGGTATCCAAGATATACAGGTTATTATGTTCATCAAACTGAAGGATTTCTGCCCGGATAAATGATTGGGCTGCACCCGCCTTGGCATCCAATTGGTAGATCAGCTCGTTATCAGCATTCAGCACCAGTACGGATGAACGGGCATTGGCAATGATCCCTATCCTATCCGTATTTCCGGTTCCGTAGGCAACAAACTGCAAGGTACCGCTGGTCTTCCAGGGGGTGAAACTTATCATGTCTTTATGTAATAACAATTCCCCTGAGATGAGTACAAAAGCCCCCACTCCGATGATAACCATGTTTTTCAGGATATTCATACTATGAGCGGTAA
>JAISBK010000110.1 GCA_031266255.1 Treponema sp. | reverse complement strand
ATCTTATGGACGAATCTCTTTTTCCAGCGGATTCTCTCTATAAAGTACAGAAAAAAATCCTAGAGTCTATAAGTATGGAGGTACACGATGAATGACCAAAAGGTAATTAATAAACGATCAGTCTCTGTGGAAGACAAGCTATTTGTCGGTATTGGGAAAATAATTTTCAATACGCCCCCCAAGGTGACTTTGATTTTGAGTATAAATTTATAAAGGGGGCTGCCTAATGAAGGAATACCTTCTTGTTGCTGAATGTGTCATTATGTTTCTCTCTCAAGCAGGTATTATAGAAAATTGTACTGATTGGAAGGGGGTGCATCCTAAGATGGCTAATTCCAATGGCCTGATAATCTTCGATATTGAAGTTAAAAATGGCCAGTTTTTTGTTAGTAAATCTCGTACAAAAATCATAGCACACAAGTATGGCTTTAATGAAGATGAAATCTATACTAAATGCGCAATATGATAAATTCATTCTCATGAAAAGCCCTATGCTTGGAGACCTCGGTCAATGGGCAAGAACCAGACGATCATCCTGGTGTCTTTGCAGCAATGTAACATTACAAATCGATAATTCTTTATAATACAATGAATTAGCTTTCCTTAGATTAGTACAAAGATTCTTCCGTCATACTTTGTGGATCACCTCCAAAAATCTATTTTTGTAATGTTAAATTGCTGCGCTTCCCGAATATCCGCTTGACACAAAAGGCCATTAGTGGTATTTTATCTGTAAGGTTATTTTGTTTTTGGACGATTAACTCAGCGGGAGAGTGCTACCTTCACACGGTAGAAGTCACTGGTTCAAATCCAGTATCGTCCATTGAACCATGCTTAGAACGTAGTTAAGTCTATTCCCCCTACACAGAATCAATGAACGAACAACTCATATCTATACCACATTAAAGAAGACCTTGTTTCAACTTACCTTGGCCGGCATAGTTGACAATTTCCGGGGCGGTTCCCGTACCGGCAAAAAGCACCGCCGCCTTTTGCCGATAATAGGCGCTTTTCTCTGCTGCGGACATACCCGCTGTTTCATCATACTGCTTTAATCTGATTGCGTGAATTTCCCTCAACTCTTCCGGGGCGGCCATAAGCCCCGGATCAGTGAGTATCCGAGGATCGTTCATGTAATCCTGTACGGTTTTCATAATGCTAATACCTCCGCGGGCTTGTATATACCTATACCCTGATAGCCTTCCCGGCCGTTTACCCGCCTGACCCGCTCATTCGTCCAGGCCCTGGCTATATGGGTGAAGTTCAGGCTCACTATAAAGTCTAAGCCGTTGATCGCCGTTACCGCAATATGGACTGCGTCCGTTTCCCATGCAGGGGAAACAGCCCCTTCCTGAACATAAAGTCCCGCAAGCGGAACTAAGGGCTTTCATCTTTTCCCGCTTTTCCTGGTTCGTTTCTCTAGTGGGGCTGGCCGCTCCTGCCTGTCTACCGGACTCCTCACGCTATGACTACAGCTCCTTAGCGGAGTTAAATTTCTAAAGTCCGGGCGGTCTCGAATTCCTTGAGTATGGCTTCCGAAGGAGCCTTGGTGAGGAGGCTTACCACGAAGATGACCAGACTGGAAAGAATAAACGCAGGGAGCAGTTCATACACCGCCAATAGGGAGTGGATTTTGCTTAACACCTCTTTCCAGAGGATGACCGTGATGCCCCCGGAGACCATTCCCGCTATGGCTGCCGGCAGGGTGGTTCGTTTCCAGAATAGGGAAAAAAGGATCAGTGGGCCAAAAGCCCCGCCGAACCCTGCCCAGGCATAAGATACAATTCGAAAAATCGACTGGTTCCCGGAAAGGGCAACTATCACGCCGAACGCCGTTACCATGAGCATGGTGATCCGGGCAACCCACATGACCATGACTTCCGCAGGCTCCGCTTTAAAAAGCCCTTTGCATATTTTTCTAAAGAGATCATTGGCCACCGCAGAAGAGGCGATGAGTAGATAGGAATCCGAGGAACTCATAGAAGCCGCCAGAATACCTGAAATTACCAGACCCGCTAAGAGAGGGGGGAAAAAATTGCGTGACAAGTGCAGGAATATGGTTTCTGCAGTTTCTACACTGGTGAAGAGCCCAGGAAAGATCGCCCGGCCCACTAAGCCGATGCAGATCGCCACAAAGAGGGAAATAAAACACCAGAGAACCGCAATGAACCGAGCCTCCCGGATCATGGCGGTTTTTTTTATCGCCATAAACCGGAGCAATACCTGGGGCATACCAAAATACCCAAGCCCCCACGCTAAACAGGACAGGATACTGAGGAACGAATAATCAGCCCCCCCTGGTATAAACTGCGGTTTCCCTTGTACTACCGCTTGCACCTGGGCCCCTGAAACCGCTGCTCCCGAAGCATCTGCAGGCACGGCAACCCCGAAGATATCCGTAAACCGGGAAAAGTCCTTGAGGTTTTCCGTGATCCCTGCAAAGCCGCCGGCATGAAAAAAGCCCGCTCCTAAGACCAAGATTATGGCAACGAACATCATGATACCCTGAATCATATCGGTCATGCTTTCTGCTAAGAAACCGCCCAAAAGTGTATAAACCAGCACCAGTATAGCCCCCAAGATTACCATCGACGAGTAATACTGGTCTGCTCCGAACACATACCCAAAGAGCTTGCCAAAGGTAACAAACTGGGAACCAGCATATATGGAAAAAAACACCAGAATAATGAGTGCTGCCAAGCTCATCAGGATCCGCCGGGTATCATGGAACCGGTTACTGAAAAAATCAGGCAGGGTAATCGCATTATGTGCCACTTGAGAATAGGTCCGGAGACGCTTGGCCACGATCTGCCAGTTAAGCCAGGTTCCCACGGCAAGCCCTACCGCCGTCCAGAATGCCTCACCACAGCCGGTAAAATAGGCAACTCCCGGCAGCCCCATAAGCAGCCAGCCGCTCATGTCCGAGGCTTCGGCGCTCATGGCTGCGACCCAAGGTCCAAGTCCTCGTTTTCCCAAAAAGTATTCCTCAGGGTTACTGTTGCTCCGTCGGGCATACCATACTCCTATGGCAATCATCACCAGCAGATACCCTCCCATACCGAATAAGGTATGCCAAGTCTCGGTCATCATGTAATGTGCTCCTTTCATTAGCTGAATGTAAAGAATTGCAAACAAAAATCTCTTGATTTTATGCAAAGTACCCTGTTCCGTCAATAAGATACCTTGAAAATCGATCCTTTTTTAGGGTATTTTTAATAAAGAGAAAAATAAGGAGTATAGCAACCATGGGACGGATAAAAAGCGCCTTAGAAATCGTCTTGGAACGAACTGAATCGGTAAAAAGTGATAAAGCGGGGATTGAGCAATTTGAGGCAAAACAGCAGGGAAAACGGCTGGCCAATGAATTTCTCGCGGATCCTAAAAAGTCTTTGGAGGAAGCCCTCAAGAAGGCCCCCAAAGAAGCCAGAGAGCGTATTAAGCAGGGTATCTTCGATGTCCTGTCCGCACAGATTACCCTTCCTGCATCCCGGGAGGATGAGAAACGCCTTGATCTTGTGGGGAAGGGACTTCAAGCGGTCATCGGGGACCCCAAGTTTAGCACGATGTATAAACAGTTTACCCAGATCATCTCCCGGTATCTCAATGAAGCGGCTCAGTATGAAGAGGCGATCAAACGGCAATACGCGCCTAAGCTGCGGAAAAAAGAAGAGGAATTCGCCCGCCGTACTGGTCGTCAGATACAACTGGATCCCTTCCAGGATCCGGAATTTGTAGCTCTTTACCATCAACACCTGAATCTTCTCAAAGAAAATTATATGACCACGGTGAAAGACATCCAGGAACAGGCACTCCTGTTTTTTGAAAAGCAGTCTGCTCTGTAAGCGTAGGAGTTTGGGTGGTGTTCTCCAAATCTATAGGCCGCCCAATACCCTGTGCATCTCCCCAGCAAGGCCCTCCGGGTTCTTGGGGTCGTATAAAAATTGTATGGCTCGACGGCTTTCGGCAAGGACGGTTTGTTCACTCTCACCGGAAGGGGTAAACACAAAACCCCGGGTATCAAGGGCGGTGCTTTGAAACTGCTCGCCGGTAAGCACGTCGTACACGGTAAAGGAGGTGTGCGCCGTTATTATCGGGGGTATCTTGTACGCAGGAAGGCCTGGTTCAAGGCGTGTTTCCGTATGGCAGACCGCCGCGTACCGGGCGGGAAAGGCGCTTAGGGATGACGCGGTTTTAGGGGCCAGGATGAGCGC
>JAISBK010000194.1 GCA_031266255.1 Treponema sp. | reverse complement strand
TCCGTGTGGTTTTCCGATGTTACGTTACGGCTGAAAGGATGCGGCGCGGTTCGGGCGATAATCTACATGCCGAATTTGCTGACCGCGGCTTCGGTGGCCATGCTTTTCCGCAGCCTGTTTGCCTATCCGGTAGGCCCGGTGAATCAGTTTTTACAAAGCCTGGGTATTTACGCGGAAGTTGTCCGGGATGGACAGACGGTTCAGGAAGCGTTCAACTTCTTCCGTTCTGTGCCGGTCTCGCGGGGCGTCGTGTCGTTTATCCAGTGGTGGATGTGGTACGGCCAAACCGTGATCCTCCTCATGGCGGGCATCACGAGCATCCCCGTCTCCCTCAACGAGGCCGCGGTTATCGACGGCGCGAGTTCAAGCCAGATTACCTGGAAAATCACCTTGCCCCTCTTGCGTCCCATCATGCTGTACACCTTAGTAACTTCCATGATCGGCGGTATGCAGATGCTGGAAGTTCCGTTCCTGCTCACCGACATGCGAGGGGCTCCTGACTTCAAGATACGGACAACCACGGTGTATCTGTACAACTTGGCTTTCCAGGGGGTAAATGACTATTCCTATGCGGCGACCATTTCAATTGGCGTGTTTCTCATAACCTTGATACTCGCGCTTTTAATCTTCTTCTTCATGCAGGATAGATCAGATCTTAAAAAGAAGGGGGCTCGGGCATGAAAAAGACATCCTATAAACTTTCGCTAAGCACGTCGCGGACTGCCGTTTATGTGCTGATGGGCTTCTTTGTGCTGCTCTCGATTGTGCCTATCTATCTCTTGCTGGTAAACGCCACCCGAAGTACCGAGCAGATCAACCAGGGAATCTCCCTGCTGCCTGGAAGCAACATGCTTTACAACTGGCGGGTGCTTACCGGACGGGGTTTCCAGATTTGGCAGGGCTTTTTCAACAGCGCCCTGATCGCGGTGTGCTCCACGGTATTGTGCGTGTACTTCTCCTCGATGACGGCGTATGGCGTACATGTGTACCGTTTCAAAGGCCGGACCGTATTGTGGACCATTATTCTGGTCATCATGATGCTGCCCGCGTCCCTCTCGTTTATCGGGTTCTATCAGTTCATGTCCCGCTTGCACCTCTTGGACAACTACATCCCCCTCATCATCCCCAGCATTGCCGCTGCAGGGACGGTCCTCTTCATGCGGCAATACATGCAGGCGGTGCTCCCTAAAGAATTGATTGAAGCGGCGCGTATCGACGGTGCAGGAGAGTTCCGTATTTACAACTCGGTGGTTTTGCCGATTTTGAGTCCTGCGATTGCGGCTCAGGCCATCTTCGCTTTTGTGGCAAGCTGGAACAACTTCTTTACTCCCTTTGTACTTATTTCGAGTCAAAGAAAGTACACCTTGCCGATGCTGGTGCAGGCCCTTAGAGGTGATATTTACCGGACCGAATACGGCGGAATTTACCTGGGGATCGCGGTGTCGATTGTTCCCGTAATCCTCTTTTATGCATTCATGTCCCGGTTTATTATTTCCGGAGTAGCTATGGGCGGGGTTAAAGAGTAATCATCAAGCCGATTTCAAAACTCGAGTTATGGGTTTTGAAATCGGCTTTGGGCAAAAGTGACTTATAATCCGCTTTTGCCCGTTACGTATGACTTAGATAAGCCCTCGGGCTTTGAGGAAGTTCCGGGCCGTGTCAGTGGGGCTTTCCTTCAACACATCCACATGGTAATTTAATTCCCTCATAGTAGCATCATCCAAGACATTGCTCAGTTTCCGTAATAGGTTCTGAACTTCCGGGTATTTTTCCGCAGTTTGGGCCCGAATAACCGGCGCGGCATAATAGGGCGGAAAAAACTGTTTGTCATCTTCAAGTACCATGAGATCGTATTCCATGAGTAATCCGTCAGTGGAAAACGCATCGGTAACCTGGATCTCATCCTTGGCTATAGCCGTATAGCGAAGGGTGCCATCTATCGCTTTTTCATTTTTGAACGACATACCATAGGCCTTTTTTAGATTAGGAATACCATCGTTTCTATTCAGCACTTCAAAGGTCGCGCCCAAGGTAAAATTCTGAGACACCTTCGCCAAATCACTGTAGGTTTTAAGACCGTATTGTTCAGCGGTTTCCTTCCGTACCGACAAGGTATACGTGTTGTTAAATCCAAGAGGATCCAACATGAGTAGATCGTATTGGTCTTTAAGGGCCTGTACGACAATGGCGTATATGGCTTCCGCACCTTTCATTTCTGAATACCCTAAATAGTTACCATACACCGTACCGGTGTAATCAATATACATGTCAATATCACCGCTTTTTATCGCGGCAAATACCACATTGGAACTCATCTCGTGCTTGTACTCTACCTTCAGATCCGTATGAGCCTCAATCAGCAAGTACAGTATATTACCCAGTATATCCTGTTCGGTAAAGTCTTTTGCACCTACCACGATTGATGTTTTCGTGCCTTTACAACTCATGGATAAAAACACCATACCCAGGACTACTGCGAATACCGCAACCTTTCTTTTCATAACAAAACCTTCCTTCATTGTTTGATAGTATGTTTTCCGCGTAGCGCATTAGCGCTTTACACGCTTCTTTTTATTCTTTTTCGGTTCCTTGTAGCAGACAGGGGTTACTGCTTTTTCTACCAAAGACGCGCCAAAGTCTACGAGGAGGGCCAAGAAACACGCCGGTATAGCCCCTGATAAGATCTGAAAATTATTGACGGTGCGGATCCCTGAATAAATCAAATATCCTAATCCTGCAGCGCCTATAAATGCCGCCAAGGTTACGAGACCAACCGAGGTAACCGCAGAAATCCGTATACCCGCCATAATAACCGGCAGGGCAAGGGGCAGTTTAACTTTAGTCAATATCTGAAACCGGGTCATACCAATGCCTTTTGCCGCTTCTACGGTCTGAGGATTAATATTGGAAAGACCGATGGAGGTATTTTTGATGATCGGCAGCAGGGAATACACCACCACCATAAACACCGCAGGCTTTTCTCCTATCCCCAGAAAAGGAACCAGAAACCCGAGCAGGGCAATACTGGGGATAGCTTGCACTACATTAGCGCACCCCAAGATCGGCTTCTTCAAGCCTGAGAGGTAACTAATCAAAATACCCAGAGGCACACCGATAATAACCGCAATGATGATAGAGAAACAGGTTAGTTGCATGTGTTCCAGGGTGCTTGAAAAAATAAGCCTGCTATTATTCGATATATAGGTAATAAAATTCATCTATAAAGACCTCCTCATACCACGTTTTTGGTATCAAGATACTGTTGACTAAGGGTTGTTAACAGACTGCTTTTGGTAATCAATCCCTCTAACTGATTATCGTTAGCAATGACCGGTATGGCACTCAGGGACGGGGATACACTGGTGTGGTGATTGATAAGCTGTACTATTTCAACAATATTATGATCTGGGCTTACGGTTTCAAAGTCGGTATGCATAACACGCGAGACCGGTACTCCCTTATCCATTTGAGCCTGGGCCATTTTTGCAGAAATAATGCCTATTAAGCTGCCATGCTTATCCGTAACCAACAAGCTATCTACTTTGTGAGTACGCATTTTTTCTATACAGCGAAGGATGGGCGTATCAGCTTGAGTGCAGGCCGGATCTGCAATCATGATATCCTTCGCACGGATAAATTCGGGAGATGACCAGATCCGGTTCCTTCCGATGAATTTTGCCACAAATTCATTGGCCGGATTTTTCATGATCTCTTCAACTTTGTCATATTGGGCGATCCTGCCTCTATGGATAATGCATATCTTATCCGCTATTTTTACTGCCTCGTCCATGTCATGGGTAACAAACACAATCGTTTTCCGTACCCGGGCCTGCAAGTCAGCCAGTTCATCTTGGAGTTGGTTCCTGGAGATAGGATCCAGCGCGGAAAAAGGCTCATCCATGAGAATAATATCAGGATCGCAGGCAAAGGCCCGGGCAACCCCAATGCGCTGCTGCTGCCCTCCTGATAACTGGGAAGGATAACGGTTAAGGTACTGGTTTGGGTCAAGCCCGATCATCTGCATTAAGGCAATGCTTTTCTCTGCAATCATGGCTTTGTTTTTCTTCTGTAGGCGCGGTACAATTTCGATATTTTCCCGAACCGTCATGTGGGGAAAAAGACCGGTTTGCTGTATGACATAGCCGATATTCCGCCTGAGTTCTATGACATCTTTCTCAAAAATGTCTTCTCCATTTATAAAAACCAGACCGGAACTCGGTTTTATCAGGCGATTGATAATTTTGAGCAGGGTAGTTTTACCACAACCGCTTGGACCAATCAAAACCACCAACTCTCCTTTGGAAACTTCAAAGGTAATGTCAGAAACTACAGCTTTTCCATCGTATTTTTTGGTAATTCCTTCAAATCGTATCATGTGCATACTCCTTCAAAAGCAACAACCCGGCAGATATATATAAGTTGTTAGATATAAGATACACGCAAACAACTATACTGTCAAGTTTTTTAGACGGTTTTCTATAATTTTTTTACTAATTTTGGGAATATCTTAACCAAATAATAGTTTGAGCGCAGCTACGTAGGAGCGGTCATTCCCGATAAGGTAGAAAACATCGTCCTTATGGAACGTGGCATAAGGTCCGGGTGAGAGAATCACGGCTCCGCTCCGGCGGATGGCGATGATGGTAGCTCCCGTATTCTGCCAAAACTGTAACTCGTCTGCGGTTTTTCCTAGGGCTATAGAATCTGCGGTAATGGTAATCTCATAGGGAGTAAAGGGGTGTATGGTTTTCAGCCGTTCAGCAGTATGGATAACAAATTGTATCTTTTCCATGAGTTCCCCGGTCTCCTGGGCCTGCCGTTCAGCCCAGTGCATAATTTCCTGTTTAGCTGAGGTAATTTTTTCAACTTCGTTATAACGATCAATAAATTCCTGGGCTTTCTCAAGGGAGAGTACCTCAATACCGCTTCCTTTTTCCGTATCCAGGATACCCATATCCTTGAGAATGAATACCGCTTTACGGATCGTTTCAGAAGAGACGTGATAGTAGGAAGCAAGGACAGAACGTCCGAACAACCTTTGTCCTTGCACGTATTTACCCTTAACAATATCTTGGGCAATATCAATCGCTATCTGCCGGTATGCACAAGCAATATCTTTTTGTTCTTCTCTCATGATTAACCATCTGTTTCCTTCCTACCTAGATAAACTAAGGAAGGAACTTCCCCTCATACGTACCCAATCATGCATCAACAACAACTATTAAGATTCATACTACTAAATCCGCTTGGCAAGGGTCAATAGAGAACGCCAACCATACATCTGATTGGCTAAACTTCAATAACGAAGGTTTGAAGAATCTGGGGATTATTTCCACGTTAAACCATGGCGCTCTAAAGAAACAAGGCGTCGAACTGAGCTTATTTAGTATTCGGCAATAAACTTGCCAAGTAGTTTGATAAAAGCGTTCCATAGCTATCACTGATCTTTTTTTCTGCAGCTACCACCGCTCGATTTTCCGCTTCTGAAAGAGAAAGGTGTCCTTCCCGTCCGGTGATATTAAAGGGCAATAACACGCTGGAATCTCGGGTATCAATAAGATTCGCATTGATCGCATACCGGATAAATTTATTTTGATTTTGCTGATTGGGAAGATCTACCGAGGAAAAGTCAACTCGCACTTGCAGCACATACCGGCCATCAGTACCACCGCCGCTCCTAAATCCTTGCTTGGTCAGTACAGAAGCAAAAGCATCTTTGATACGATTGGAACGGTCATCCGTAACGATTACCCCAATGGGAATACTTTTGGTAATGTCCACTGCTTCAAGCCGATACGCGTCTCCTCTTTTCATATCCCCAGGAACAATGCCCGATGTATTGCCCACAATAGTCAATACATTGGCATATATCCGGTTCACATCCGCAATAGTGGCCGCAAGCTGATACCGGGAGAAACTGTCCAGGGTATTTCTATCTGCCTGAGGAATCGCAATCAAGTCAGCGATGATCCGTTCATTGGATCGGATCATATCTTCATAGAGGCTTGCTGCTTTTCTCTTCTCTAACGCTGCCACCGCATAATAGGTACTCTTGCTGTCAAACCATACGTCTTCGATTTCTGCCCCTATAAGGGCATCCATTTGAGCGGAGATCTGGATTGCGTTTTGCACCGAAGTATTCTCAGAGACGTTAACTGCTCCTTTGGAAACTGCTTCGGAATAGGTATTGATCGTTTTTAAGTCTGCTTGCACTGATTGACCAAAAACCGCCACCAGTCTTCCCAGGGCATCTCGCTCCGCTTGATTACGATCCGTTCCTTGGCCTACTGCAGTAACGAAACTGTACTGGTCATACACCGAATCCGGTGCAAAAACCCATGCCGGCTGCTTCCCCTGGCTCACCTTAGCCTTGCTCCCTGATTGAGGCTGAGCAGCAGGAGCAGAGGATCCATCCATCCGGCTTACCGCGGCATTTGCTGCAGCTACTGCCTCAGCTTCCCGGTTATTCGGGGGATTGCTTGCACACCCCATAAGGAATACCATTACCATTAAGCCTGTTACATACTTCATTTTAAACATACGATCTCCACTAAATTAAGATTATCCGCTTGAACAGTTACGGTATTTCTAAAAGAAGCGACTGGTCTCCCATTTGCCCCATAATAATACGTAGTAAAGGAATAGGTGCCCGGATCCAGGGTAATACCCCCCACATAAGCCTTGGCAGGAAAATACCGGGAAACCCGCAGGTCCGCCTGTTCACTGGTCTCAGCAAACACTTGAGCGCCTAAACTGAGGACACTCAGCAGCAAGCTTGTGCCGC
This sequence comes from Treponema sp., assembly GCA_031266255.1. GTDB lineage: Bacteria > Spirochaetota > Spirochaetia > Treponematales > Breznakiellaceae > JAIRLU01. Next base: position 3,675 of record JAISBK010000194.1, on the reverse strand, counting down.
CATCGGTTTCATCCGCAGCAGCACTAAGGACCGATGATGTAACCCCTTTAAGGGTAGCCCGGATCACCGATTTCATATAGATCAGATTGATTTTTTCCTTAAACGTTTCCCGGGCCACTGCCTCCATATCTTCCAACAATGCCAAGTCAAAGCGGTTACCGCCATCAAAAACTACTTCAATCCGGTGTACCTGGGACGGACGGGTTACCATGACCGGTAGGGCAATCTTTATATAGCGCAAATTAGGAAGGGGAATCCTCACTACTTCTTCGTCTTTAACGGGAGACAAGCCGCTAAACCCAATCACATTAAGCCGGGCTTTACCAGAGGGAATCCCCAATTCTTCGTCTAGAGAATGAGGCACAGGGTAGGTATATACCGAAGGCGCATTGGCAAAAGCCACCTTGAGCTGATCCCGGTCGATCCGGGCATCGTCATAGTTACCCACTGCGCGGTAAAATAGCATCCCCAAGTATCGAGCCAAAGCTGAATCTGAAAATTGGGTAGATGCTTCAGGATTCGGCGGAACGCTTCCTCCTTCTGCTAAAGCCTTTTGTTGCAGATTAGTACGCAGTTCCCCGTATTTAGCGCTTAAAACTCGCAGTTTGTTGTTCATCCGGCGAATCTCAACCAACGCATCTTCCAATTTATCCTGGTGGTAATAATTGAGGGCGTTAAAGGTGTTGATATAAATATCTTCGTAATCCTCGCCGTCATACTCCTTGGTTTTATCATTGAGCAAATAGGATCCCAGTTCCATGGTAATACTTTTGGTAAAGGCCGCTTCTATGGCCCGTTCCCCTTCCTGCAGGAGCTGGGTAGAATCACCGTACTGTTCCGCGTAATGGGCGATTATCCCCTTATCCAGGTAATAGAGGATTGCGTCTTTATCCCGATAGATGGTTTTCTTATCTTTTTCAATCAGGACTATACCATCCTGATGATTCCCCTGCTCTATCGCCGCATCAATTTGTACATAGGGGTCTGTAGTAGCGCAGGAAAGAAAGACTAAAATTCCTATAGAGAAAATAGAAGTCAGAAAAAAAATATTCCTTCGCGATTTTAGTAACTGCATAACAAACCCCTTTTTAGAAAGAACGAGAACATGGGCATATCAACGACCTGTACACAAAAACCCTTGTCCTTAGAGCTTCGATTTCGGCCTTTGGATGACCTTCTTGATTTCGCTGTTCTGATCCATCCATAAGCGGGTATTGGACTCGATGTTGGTCATTTCTGCACTCACAAAATAGGTTCGAGTGGCGGTATTACCTGCACCGTCGATGATGGTTTTAACAGAGCCGGTAAGCAGGAAATCCGCTCCGGTTTCATTGCCCAGGGCCGCGGCGGTCTCTTCGCTGGCATTACCCTGCTGATCCTGCCGTTCAGCCCGAAGCTCGTTCCGAGTCGAGCCGCCGGCGATAAAATCCGCTTTCCCGCTGTTGAATATAGCGACTTCCATAGTACTGGCGATGATAGAAGTATCAATATGTTCATCGCTGTCGTTCTTAAAGGTACCGACTAAGACCCTGGGGAGTCTCCCCAGCTGGGCGGTGGCTTGGACGACCCGGGGAGAATCAAGACAGCCTTTAATGAGACTGTCACAGACGATCCTGACATCTGTATCATTCCAATAGCCGCTTAAATCGGTCTGAGTACCTGCGTCCACCCGGCTCACCTTGGGGTTTGAACTGCATGCGGATATAAAGGTCATAAGGGCACCGCAGACTAACAGCCCCATAAGCTTGTTCATTTTTTTCTTACTCATAAAAATCTCCTCTCAGTTTTTGAAGTATAAAATTACTATACTTAGGTTTCTTATTCCTTGTCAACTCCACGCTTTCGCTTATCCATCATGAGCAGCGTTGTTCTAACGAGGCGTCCTCGGTTCATGTTCGGTTCCGGGTAATCATGCCCCAAGTTGTGGGGTCAAGATGCAGTACAGACAGAATCCCCACCTGCAATTTGAGGTATGAACGGCTTGACATGATTGCACGGTATTGTATACTAACCCTACCAATCTTCCTAGAGATTGCACGTCTTTTTTGAGGGAGAAGATCACTATGGTGTTTATACCCCCCATAAGGGGTAGATTCGGATTTCTCGTCCGTCGCCTTGCGAGCGTGACTAGAATCACGTGTGTGGCTGCGCTTGCTTGTGGTATCTTTTTGGCCGCGTGTACCGAGCTTACCGGACCGGAGGAAGACGCATTTTCCGGGGAACCCATACCCCAGGGCATGGGCCAGGCCCATATACGGCTGGATCCACTGAACGCCTGTACCGCTATTCCAAGTATAGAGGGCCTCTATTTTACCCTGGACTTTACCGCAGAGGGAAAAACTGCGGTGAACACGGACCTGAAAAGCGGCCTCACCCTTACGGTGGCCCTGGAATCTGGGGACTGGACCCTGGAAGTTAAGGGCTATAGCGGCCATACCGAAACTAGCATAGGCAGCCTCGTGGTACGAGGGACCAGCAGCGTTTCCATCACTGCGGGAATTTCCTCACCTGTTACGGTGTACCTCACGCCGGACTTTAGTTCAGGCGGTACGGGAACCCTGTTTTATAACGTCGACTTCCCGGAAAGCCGGGCCTTTTTGAGTATGCACCCCCTGTCCGCTCAGGGAACCGGCCAGGAAATTGATATTTCAGAAAGCGCCGAGGGGAGCATTACCGATCTTCCCGCAGGGACCTACCAGGCCTTTATAGACCTCTACAGCACGAACAATACCGCCATGGTATGGACCGGGGTGGTGCATATTTACAACGGCTCTACCACATCTTTAACCCCATCATTTACCGCCCCCAATTTTGCCGCCTGCCCACCGGAGCTTGGGAAAGATGAAAACACCCTGGCGGCCAAACTGGAGGCGGCCCTTGCTTCCCCCTCGGGTTCCTATACCATAGTCCTGGACGATAAGGTGACCGAATCGCCTCAAACCCTCAACGTAACGGGGAACAAGGACATCACTATTGCCATCCGGGGCAACGGCCAGACGGTCCAACTGGGCAGCAACGGCAGTCTCTTTACCCTGAACCCTGAATCCGGCTCAAAGCTTACCCTGGTGGTGCAGGACATAACACTCAAAGGGAGAAGCAGCAACAACGCTCCCATGGTACAGGTGAACAGCGGAGGAACCCTGGAAGTGAAGGTCGGCTCAAACCTTACCGGGAATACGTTCAGTGTCAAAGGCGGCGGAGTGTCTGTCGCCAGTGGCGGCTTCTTGAACATGAGCGGCGGGGAAATCAGTGGCAATACCTCCGCAGGCAACAACTACGGCGGCGGCGGGGTGTATCTTGCCAGTGATGCAACCTTTACCATGACCGACGGCGTTATTTATGGTTCGGAGTCAGCAAACGGTAGCAAGAAAAACACCGGATCCGGCGCGGCGATTTTCGGCGGCACCCCGGGTACGACTAACGAGACCATTGATAAGAGGACCCCATAAATAGAGCAGGCCAGATTCAGGGAGCGCGCACTCAGGTATGAACCGCTCCCGCCTGAGACAAACGGCCAAAGATGGACTAGAAAAAAGAGGGCCGGCTTGGTATATTCAATAGTAGTTTAGTAATTAAGTGAGGACTACATGATTCGAGGCGGAGATATCGCCAAGGGGACCTGTTTGCTTCAAAAAGGGCAGCCCTACATCGTGGTGGATCGGGAATTCGTTAATC
>JAISBK010000075.1 GCA_031266255.1 Treponema sp. | reverse complement strand
GCGCTTATCGTCGTGGATTGCGCTGAAGAGGACTCCGCCAGTTTTCTGATTTCATCTGCAACCACCGCAAAGCCCTTTCCCGACTCTCCTGCATGAGCCGCCTCAATTGCCGCGTTCATGCTTAACAGACTCGTTTGACTGGCAATATTTTCCATCACCCCGTTGATCTCCAAAAGCCCTGCAGATTCCCGGGCGATATTCTGAATATCCGCAGAGACTTCCTCTAAGCTGCTGCGTCCTAGTTCTGCAGCGTCCGCAAGCTCCCGGACCGTTTCCCCATTATGGATCAGGCTTTGCGTGAGGCTCTGGATATTGCCTAACATCAGTTCCACCGCAGAAGAGGAACGACTTACACACTCGTTCTGTTTCTGAATCTGAACATTTATCGTTGCGATATTCTCCACCATCTGTTCCATGACGATCCCGGTACTTTTGACACAGTCCACTTGGTTTCCGGTCTGAGTCTTGATACTCTGGATGGTGGCGGTGATTTCGTTGATAGAAGCGGCGGTTTCAGTCATATCCGTGGCAAGGTCGGTACCGGTTTGGGAAAGGGTACTCGCATCTCTTTTGATCACGGTAATAAGCCCCTTGATTTTATGTATCGTGAAGTTTAAGTAGCGGACCAGATCCCCCAGTTCGTCGTTTGAGGAAACCTCAATCTGACGGGTGAGGTCTCCATCGGCTACATCTTTGAAAATGGACATGGTATGGACGATGGGGAGGCTGAATGAACGGGCCAGCATAAAAGCCCCGATTAACACGATACCCCCTATGAGGGCAAGCATAAGCAGACTCACCAGCAGACTCTGGTACAGCGGCGCAGAGATAACCGAACTGGGGATACCAAGCATAACGTACCAAGGCTCGGTAGGATCACCCACAAAAAAGGGAACCCCGATAAATATCATCTCGGAGTTGAGATGGGGAACGTACTGGGTAAACGTAAGCTCGCGACCGTTTTGTATGGCTTGGGTAAGATCCGCCAGATGAGGGCCTACCAGGTCCTGTTCGGTTTCCGCGAGGGGCTTACCAAGCCGGCTCGTATCAAAATGCCCGGTTACGATGCCGCTGTGGCTGTACACTGCCGCCACTGATCCAGGGTAGGGTTTTATTTTCTCCACCTGTTCCTGAATGATGTTAATCTCAATATCACTGGCTACGATACCTATAAACCGGCCGTTGTTTTTGATAGGCGCGGTAACCGTGGCCATAAACTTATCCACTCCATCAATGGGGTATAAAAAAGGTCCGGTAAGCACCTCTTTTCCGGTTTGCTTGGGGATAAGGTAATACTCCCCCTCTCCAGGAACATCATAGCCCTCAAGGGTCTCCAGAACCACCCCTTGTCTGGTTCTGGACCAGTAAGGGGTGAATCTACCCTGATGATCTGCTCCCGGAGTATCGATATATGCTGCATCAAGACCATCCAGGGCATTCGGTTCCCAGACCATGGTTGCCCCTATGACATCCTGATTGGATTCAACCATACTCTTAACCATAAGCCCGAATAGCGTGCGCCTTTCATCCGCGGCTATCTGTTCATAGCGCTCCATAACATACGCAAGGGCCCGAATCTCAGAGAGGTGGATTTCAAACCAGGTTTTAATGCTGAGTGCCTCTTCAGTACACAGCGTCCTGATTTCAGTAGTGATAAGATTAGTCACGCGGCGGTGATTCAAATACAACATGATTCCCAAGGGTACCAAGGTTCCAATCAGTGTTAACGCCCCAATCATGAGTAATAGTTTCCTTCCTATTTTCATCGAAACTACTCCTTGTTTTTTAATGATTATGTAATCAATTCATTATACTGTTAAAATAAGAAATAAAAGTCAATAGACTTTTAGCTGGTCGCCGGATTGTTCACCAAAAACTCCGTGAGATTTTCTGAACATGTGAAGAAAAGGTTCTTTTACCCGCGTTTTGAAACCGGCTCAATGAACACGCAAAAACAAGAACTGAGGAAACCCCCGCTTGAACCAACCCGGCCAAAGATGGATAACCAAAAAAACTAAAAAAGTAAGGAGGCGAGTTTTTCACGGATGAACTCGCTCTTTTCTTTGAGTCCAATGGTTCCGGCGGCCAGGACCAGGACATTATGCGCGCGGGGATCGAACTTTACCTTTCCGTTACTCTCCCGCATAAGCCGCAGGAGCCGGTCCACATTCACCTTGGAGACTTTCCCAAACTCAACTCGTACCAGCCCGTCCCGTTCTTTGAGGGAGGCAACGGCAAGCTCCCGGCAGATAATACGGATCTCCGCCAGGGCCAGCAAAGACGCGGCTTCTTCAGGCAGCGGCCCAAAGCGATCCTGCAATTCCGCATACACCTGTTCCAGATCATCCTTGTCCCGTACCGCCGCAATCTTCTTATAGACCTCCATTTTTTCCTGGGCCGAATCAATGTAGGTATCGGGAATAAACCCGGAATATTCCAGTTCTAAGAGGGTCTCGGTATCAGCTTCGTACTGGTCATCTTTCAGGCGGTTCACCGCCTCGTCCAACAGTTTGAGATACAGATCAAAGCCCACCGAATAGATGTCCCCGGATTGTTCCCGGCCTAGCAGGTTCCCCGCGCCCCGGATCTCCATGTCCTTCATGGCGATCTTAAACCCGGAACCAAGCTCGGTAAAATCAGAAATCACCTGAAGCCGCTTCATGGCCACCTCCGACAAAGAACGGCCTTGGGGATAAAAGAAATACGCATAGGCCACCCGGTCGGATCGGCCCACCCGGCCCCGGAGCTGATACAACTGGGAAACCCCGTACATGTCCGCCCGGTCAATGATGATGGTATTCACATTGGGAATATCAATACCGTTTTCGATGATCGTGGTGGATACCAGCACATGAAAACCGCCGTGAATAAAGCGGTGCATTACATCTTCCAGGTCTTGAGGATCCATCTGGCCGTGGGCGGTGTCCACCAGCATTTCCGGTACCAGCCGCTCGATCCTGCGCCGGGTATCTGCGAGGCTTTCGATCTGGTTGTGCAGAAAAAAGACCTGCCCACCCCGTTCCACTTCCCATCGAATAGCCGTGGCAAGCCGGGTTTCATTGTATTCTTCGATTACCGTTTCAATGGGATGCCGATTTTGCGGTGCAGTGGCCAGGATGCTCATATCCCTGATTTTGAGTAGGCTCATGTGCAGGGTTCGAGGTATAGGAGTGGCGCTGAGGCTGAGGCAGTCTACGTTGGTTTTCAGTTCCTTCAGCCGTTCCTTATCCTTCACCCCGAACCGTTGTTCCTCATCAATGACCAAAAGCCCAAGGTTCTTGAAGACCACGTCTTTCTGGATGAGCCTGTGGGTTCCTACGATAAGGTCGATGGCTCCCTCGTTGATCCCGTGTAGGCTCTTCTTCACCGCGCCCCGTTCTACCAGACGGGAGAGCATGGCAAGCCGCACCGGAAACTGGGAGAACCGTTCTTGGAAGTTCTCAAAGTGTTGTTCCGCCAGGATCGTGGTAGGCGCGAGAAACGCCACCTGCTTCCCACCCATGATGGCCTTGAAGCAGGCTCTGACCGCCACTTCAGTCTTGCCGTAGCCCACATCCCCGCAAACCAGTCGATCCATGGGATGCGGACTTTCCATGTCCGCCTTGATCTCCTCTACACAACGGATCTGATCCTCGGTTTCCTCAAAGGGAAAGGTTGCTTCAAACATGGTCTGCCATTCCGAGTCCGCAGGGAAGGAGAAGCCCTGAACTGCTTTGCGCTTGGAATAGAGGGCAATGAGTTTTTGGGCAATGTCTTCCACGGCTTGTTTGACCCTGCCCTTCCGGTTTTCCCAGGATTTAGAACCAAGTTTATCCAATCGAGGAGGGCTTCCCGCGTTCCCGATGTACCGCTGTACCAGGTTCACCTGCTCAATCGGGACAAAGACGAACTCTTCACCGGCATATTCCAGTTTGATATAGTCCCGTTCATGTCCCAGCGCCCGAATCCGCTCGATCCCCTTAAAGAGGCCGATACCATAGTTCACATGTACCACAAAGTCTTCGGGGTTGAGTTCCACGAACGTGTCGATAGCCACACTGCGGACGGTTTTCAATGACCGGGGGAGCCGCTTCCTCCTGCCGAAGATCTCGTTTTCCTGTACCACCATGAGCTTGATATCCGGTAAGGCAAACCCTGAGGAAAGGGGCAGGGAGTGTATTGAAACATGCGCCTCATCCTTTAAGAGCTCCTGTATGCGGGTTGCCTGTACATCCGATTCCGCTGCCACGAGGATCTTCCAGCCCTCTTGTGCCAGGGCTGCAAATTCTTCTTTTAAATAATTGACATTGCCGAAAAAACTCCGGGGCGGTTCCCCAGCCAGGGAAAGCCGCAGCGCCCCCGGCTCTCCTCCGCCTTTCATGCTCATAAAAGAAAAGCGCCGGGGGCTGCTCTGGAAGAGTTCCTTAAAATTAAAGAGGATCTCCTCTGGTTTGGGAACATCCCGTTCCCGGCACACCTTGGCATACAAGCTCCTACATTCCCGTTCCAGCGACTCCTGGGCATTCTCCAGCCGCTCCCTATCAACAAAACAAACCGCCCCTCCCTCAAAATACATTTCTAGTTGTCCCTTAGTGGCCGTGTGGGTTCGAGTAAGGGCTTCCTCGGTCCCTGGTGCAACAGCGCTTAGTGGTCCATTTTTTTGCTTGTCCGGTGTTGGCTGCGCAGGTGCTCTCCCTTCGTTTATACTAAAAGGACGGAGCAAAACATGGGTGAGGGAGATTTTGCTGGTTTGGGTGAGGGGGTCGAAGCATTTTATGGATTCTATTTGGTTAAAATTGAAAAGGATACGGCAGGCTGTCTCGTCTCCTCCCATGAGGATGTCCAGTACTTCCCCGCGGAGGGCAAATTCGCCCTGAACCTGGACTTTGGAGACCCGGGTATAGCCGTAGCTGACCAAGCGTGCGGCGAGTAAAGAGGTGTCCAGGGTATCTCCTCGTTTCAGAAGGATGAGGAGGCTTCTCAGGTACTCAGGGGAGGGAACCGGGCTGAGGAATCCCCGTTGGGAGGTAATGACCATACGGCACGGCTCCAAAGCATCCTCCCCGGCTACCAAAAGACTGAGGACTCTGATCCGTTCTCCGAACACCGCGGCATGAGGGGATAGGTCCTGGTAGGGTAAGGCTCCCCACCAGGGAAACACCAGCGCTGAGGTTCCGAGGCTTTGTAGGTCTGCGGCCAACTTAGCCGCGTCGGTTTCAGTGGGAACCACTACCAGGAAAGGAGCAGCACTAGTTTCTGAGAGCAGGGAGAGGAGGATAGCCGCAAGGGAGCCTTCTACCGCCTCAATTTCTAGGGGGAACCGTCCTTGCTTAAACGCTGAAACCACCTGCCGTATGCTTTGAGAAGCAGTAACTTGACTCAGCAATGAAGGAAAGGATAAGGTATTCATAATAACGTACCGATTACTATAATATATATTAAACCATCATGGGCAGTATACCTTATGAACCACGGAGTTTCACGGTGAAACAATTCTATAGTATCATCTTTTTTATAGCGGTTCTATTTTTGGGAGTCCTCTCCGCAGCTTCCGCTGAAATTGTATTGAGTATACGGTATTTTGATAAGCGCATCTACTATATTCAAGGTACTGCAGACCTTTCAGGGAGCCTCGATCCTATTTATGTACAGGTAACCATCACCAATAACAGCCCTTCTCCCTTCCATTTTAAATTGGCAGATGAACGGGCCTTTTCCCTTGATTTTTCGGTGAGAACCATGACGAACCGGCTTTTGGAGCCGGCCCAGTTCCTCGTACGTAAACGAAACCAGTATCAACAGGTTTATTTCCGGGAGATTACCGTGGAGAGCGGAGAATCCTTTTCATTTGTAGAAGATCTCCGGAACTATGCGGATTTACAGCAGAGCGGGTCCTTCATTGTTCAGGCAAAGATGTATCCTAACTTGTACCGGATGGTCGTCGAGGGAAATGCCGCTATCCTTCCTCTGGAATCAAACCGGCTCTCTTTGAGCCTTAGGCCACCTTCAATCATAGGTCCCGATGGGATACCCCTGGAAATGGATGTGGAAACCAATGCGGTCTTGGTACGGGAAAAGCTGCCCCCTGACGAGGTGGTCAAATACCTGTTAAGTGCACGACAAAAGTCTCAATGGGAAAAGTTTTTCCTCTACCTTGATCTGGAAACCATGCTTGCCCGGGATGGGGTGCGGCAGCGGCAATGGTTAGCAGAATCTGAAGAGGGCCGTCAGCAGTTGGTAGCCCGGTATCGAAGGGATCTGCAAAACCAGGTGGTGGACGGGGATATTGTAACCATCCCTACGGAATTCCAGATTGAACAGACCAACTACAATGAAATAGAAGGTATGGTAGTGGTTTTAGAGAAATTTAAGATTGGACCTAGCATTACGGAAAAGAAACGGTATACCTATTATGTACACCGTAAATATGATATATGGACCATTGTGGATTATTCGGTTATCAATTTAGGAACTGAATGATCTGGAGACCAGATGAAGCTACTGCTGGTCATTGGTTCTGATGATACCTTTGATCGGGTTTCTTACTATACTAAAGCTATGGGATTCGATCTCATTCGTTATCGGTATGTACTTAAAAGTATGGACAACCTTGAAGAAGTGGAGCCCCAGGGGATCATCATCAGTGCCCAAGATTTTCCCTGGCATTGGAAGGTCTTGCTGCAATTCGTGAGAAGCGAATGGTCCAAAGAACAGTGTCCTATTATCATCCTCAAAGGCAGCCAGTTCCCTTTGGAAGCAGCCTCAAAAGCGTTTTATCTGGGGGTAAATGGTCTGGTTATGGAAGCCTTGGATGACCCACTGGAAATCAAGCGGCTGCAAGGCATTTTACGGGAGAGTATTCCAGCCCAGGAACAATACCGGGTTCGCCGGTACTTTGAGGACTCATGGAACCGTTTTGGCTTGGTCATTTCTCACCCGTTTACGCAAGTGCTCATCACCGGAAGGGTTATCAGCATTTCAGCGTGTGGGATTTCCTTTTATCCTGATTATCTTACTTCCATGAAAGACATACCGGTGAACATGGAATTACCCGGCTGTTCCCTCCGGGCCGGGAAACAGGTACTTTCTCCGGTCTGCAAGCTGATCCACCCAGGCCGGGTTGCTATCCTCGAATTCCGCTCTTTCCAAGGTAATGAACAGGCTCTGCTGGAAGCCTATCTCCAGGGACGGGAGCTTTCCCCAAGCCAGGAATGAATCTTGGACGTATTACGATTTAGCTTTAATGCCATTGCCCCCTTATTATGCACCGTAGCCCTGGGGTGGTTTATTGCCTTACGCCAGGATATTAAAGAAGCGGATATTGGCGTCCTTAACAACCTATGTTTTCGATACCTCCTTTCCCTGCATATATTTAATAGCACCCTGTCTATTGATTATTATGCTGAATTTAATCTCAAGCTTCTGGTCTTTGCCATCGTGGGTATCTTCCTTACCGCACTCCTCGCGTGGCTTATCTTCACCAAGACGATCAAAGCCCCTTCTCGGCGTTGCATCTTCATAGTTACCTCATTCCGTTCAAACAACCTTATTTATGGATTACCCCTCGCGGCAAACCTTTTCGGGGAATCAGGCGTCAAGGTTGCTGCCATGCTGGTACCGGTTACGATTATCCTGTTTAATTTTTTAACCGTGATCACCATGGTCTATCATGCCTACCTGCTCCGCAGCTCAGAGGAGCCTTCCCCACTGGCAGGGGCGCTCAAATGGACTGCCTTGGATATTGGGAAAAATCCCCTGATTATCGGTTCAGTGCTGGGGATCATCCTTTCAGTATGCCATATTAACCTGCCGGTTTTCCTGAAAAATGGGATCCGGTCGATAGCCATCACCGGAACACCGATTTCCCTGCTCCTGCTTGGGGCACAGATTGACCTCAAGAAACTGGCCCACAACATCGGCCCGGTACTAGGTGCCTGTATGGTACGCGTAGTGATTATTCCCGGAATACTGCTGCCCATAATCATTGGGATGGGCTTTCGGGGACCAGAATTGGGAGCATTGGCAGTGGCTTTTGGGGCTCCCTGTGCCGTTGGTAATCTCGTTATGGCGCGAAACTATCAGATGGATCCGGAATTCGCCGCTCAGATCGTGTATCTTTCCACCGTACTGTCCATGTTTACCATGTTTGGCATCATATCTGCTCTGCGAGCCTTGAGCTTGTTTTAAGGTATCATGCCCTGTTCTTTACGAAAAAGCTCAATCTACCTTGAACTTAGACACCGCACCGGTCAAGGCCGCGATGGTTTCGTTGTTCTGAAGGCTCTGCGCATTGACCTGTACCGCAGCCGCGGCAATCTGTTCCGATCCTGAGGCCATTTCCCGCATACCGTTACTGATTTCTCCACTTATCTTGAGGAGGGTTTCGATTTCCCCAATAATCCCCCGCCCCTCGTCTTCCATTGCTCCGGCGCTCTGTTTGGACATGCCGCTCAACGCCTTTAACCGGGCAATCCGGTTCAAAATCTGAGTACTGCTAGAATGTTGCTCCTCCATGGCCGTACGGATCTGTTCTTCTTCATGGGCAACCGTTTTTACCCCTCCATCAATCGCGTTAAAACGATTCTGTAACTCATGGGTCGAAGCGGTGATCGTATCAATAGAAGCCTTTATCTTTTTCAGCATCACCGCGGTACTCTTCGACTGTTCTCCCGCAGATTCCGCAAGTTTGCGGATTTCATCGGACACCACGGAAAACCCTTTGCCCGCATCCCCTGCGTGAGCCGCCTCAATAGCTGCATTCATCGAAAGGAGATTGGTCTGGTTGGCGATGCTCTTCATTAATGCGTTGATTTCCAGCAGACCCTCAGAATCCTGGGCAATGGTCTGCATATCCGTAGTAACCGTACTCAGTCCTGTTCTCACGAACTCTACTGCGTCGGTAAGGGTTGTAACATTCCGGATGTTCTGTTCCAGAATACCTACCACCGACCGGATCTGGGCAATCATGCTGTCGATAGCCGTGGAAGAAGAGGACACGCTCGTGGACTGTTCCTCTACATAGGCGTTAACGGTTTGGATGGTCTTCATGATGTGGTCTATGGCAGAGGAGATGCCGTGTATACTGGAGGACTGAAGGTCAATCCGGTCGGTCATATTCTGGATATTCGTACTGATGGTATTGACTGCCGCGGCAGTCTCGTTGGTATGGACCGTCAGAATATCGCCGCTTTTGGTCAGATTACCGGTCCGTTCCCGTATGTCTTTGACCAGATCCATCATGCAGTCAAAAATGGTATTGACCCTGGCGCTCATTTCGCCGATTTCGTCCTTACTTTCTAACGAGAGCCGTCTGGTCAAGTCTCCTTCCATGGTGTTAAGGGTACCCAGCGCATCGGTCATCAGGGTGATGGGCTTGATTATGGAAAAATAGATGGAGACGCTTAATATCAGCACCAGTATGACGACCGAAAATGCGATAATAAGCAGGATTACCGTATTGGAACGGATCGCATGATTCGCCTGGACTTCTATGGTTTCATAGTTTGCCTTAGCCAAGGTTACCATCCGGTCAACGTAGGTTCGGTGTTCTTGGTACTGGCCCTTGAGATCCTGCAAGAGCACGGTTGCCTTTGGCCGGTCGCCCTGCTGCAATGCGGGGATAAACTGGTTAAAGGTGATATCGTAAAACCGGCGCGCCGGCTCGTAGATTTTTTCCAGCATGACGGTCCGCATCTCACCCGGCACAAGCAGCGGATTAACCATCCACGCCTGATGCTGGGCATCGTACTCCGCCTTGAGTCGTTTCAACTGAGAAACAGCCTGTTCCAGTTCCGCGGGGTTGGTTTCAGCCTCCATCTGTAACACGTATAGATAGGATTCAATGATATATTCAGGCGGCGGGAGAACGTCGGCAATCAGATCTTTACTCATAATGATTTGATTGTAGAGGTTACCGTGGATACGCAGGCTATCCAAGGTGTGAAACGAATACCAGGCGAATCCCGCGTATCCTGCGATAAATACGGTGATGAGGCCTATCAATTTTTTGCCAATGCTTACCTTTTGAAGAGGGTTCATGCGCTTATACTCCTTCTCTATAACATATATCGTTCAAGTTTCTACGGATATCCTCAGAGGTATCTAGGTAATTCCCCGTTCTGGCCCATTCTGCCAGTTTTTGGCTATAAACTGAAACAGGGGGGGGGGGGGGGGGGGATTAAAAAATTTTCTTTATCATAAAGAACCACCGCAATGATATTAATTCAGCCAAGAGCACGTAT
>JAISBK010000045.1 GCA_031266255.1 Treponema sp. | reverse complement strand
CATATTCAGCGGCTGGTAGAGAGTTCCAAACTCGAACACGACAAGATAAGCCAGTCAACCCATGCGGTCAATCAGATAGGAGCCGACTCGGAAAATCTTGCGGAGATAAACAAGGTGATTGGGAATGTGGCGGATGAGACGAACTTATTAGCGATGAATGCGGCAATAGAAGCGGCCCATGCAGGGGAATTAGGGAGGGGTTTTGCGGTGGTGGCCGGGGAGATTCGGAAACTTGCGGAGACCTCCACGAGCCAGGCCAAGAGTTCAAGCAGTACGCTGCATCAGATCAAACAGCGCATAGACGAGATCACCGAGGTATCGAGGCGGATAGAGACGGCGTATGAACAAACGAATGCATTGATCCAGGGGAGTAATGAGCTTATAGGGAAGATGAAGGCGGCGATAGGGGAACAAGCGGTACGTTCGAAGCAGGTATTGGAGAGTTTGAAGAACATGCAGGGGATAACGGAGGAGGTGAAGAAGGGAGCAGAGGAGATCAAGGCGGAGGCGGACGAATCGCGGCGGATGTCGGAGGAACTTTCGGTGATGAGCGAGGTGATTCAGGGACGGGTGAGTGAGGTGGTCCGTGGTACGGAATTGGTATTTGCCGCGTCGCAACGGGCGCACGGGTCGGTAGAGGAGAATGGGAAGGGCTTAGATACTTTGGAGGGAGCGATTAAGCGGTTTACGGTACGCTAATAGCTAAGGTACTGATGCATCCCCTACAAAACGCTCTGTAAAAACTGGCGGGTTCGGTTATGCCTTGGATTACTGAACAGAACGCTGGGGGGCCCGCTTTCAAGAATGGCTCCTTCAAACATGAAGACCACCTGATCCGCAACTTCTCGGGCAAAGCCCATCTCATGGGTTACCACCAACATGGTCATGCCCGCAGTGGCAAGTCCTTTCATAACCGTGAGCACCTCCCCGACTAATTCGGGATCCAGCGCAGAAGTAGGCTCGTCAAAAAGCATGATCTTAGGCTCCATAGCCAAAGCCCGGGCAATAGCCACCCGCTGCTGCTGTCCGCCAGACAACTGGGCAGGATAGGCATAGGTCTTATCACGCAGACCCACCCGTTCAAGTAAGGCTGTGGCCTTATCTCGGGCTTCTTTCACCGCTACTTTCCGTACATGGACTGGAGCAAGCATCACATTTTCAAGGACCGTCTTATGGGGAAAGAGGTTGAACCGCTGAAATACCATGCCCACCTCAAGGAGCGCGGTGTTCCGTTCATGGGGGGACAGTTTCACCTGGTTCACCCCATCCACGCAATCAAAGAGCAAGGTATCCGCGATATAGATCTTACCCTGGTCTATCTTCTCCAGACGATTGAGGGAACGAAGATAGGTGGACTTCCCCGCGCCCGAAGGTCCGATGATACATACCACTTCCTGCTGTGCTACCTCAAGGGAAACTGCTTTGAGGACCTGCACCTCCCCGAACGCCTTGCTCACCCCCACGGTCTTGATCATGTTATGTTCCTCCTTTAATTTTACTGGTCGTAGGTCTTACTATTCATACGCCGAATACTTCTTTTCCAACTTATGAAACCCTAAGGTAAACACTGCGGTGATAATCAGGTAGATGACCATGGCAGGGATGTACACCAAAGCCGAAGCAGTGGAAGAAGAAATGGAACGGGTAACCTTGGTGATATCCGATAGGGCGATGATCGAAACGAGGGACGCATCCTTTAAAACCATGATAAACTCATTCCCTACAGGCGGAATGAGCCGCCGTATGGACTGGGGTACAATAACCAACCGCATGGTCTGAGGGTATGACATTCCCAATGCCCTGGCAGCTTCAAATTGGCCTTTATCAATGCTCTGTATGGCCGCCCGGATAATCTCCGCACAATAGGCCGCGGAATTAAGCCCAAAGGCAATAAAAGCCGCGATGAAGCGGTTGTTGATGGTTAACAGTGGGGTGATTTCTGGGAGACCATAATAAATGAAGTAAAGCTGCATGAGTAACGGGGTTCCACGGAAAAAGAACACGTACGCCTTGCAGCACCGGTTGAGGATCTTGTTTTTTGACATTTCTCCAAGGGCAAGGAATAAACTACCCACAAGCCCTGCAGAAACCGCCAGTAAGGTAAGCAGGATGGTGATCCGTGCGCCGTCTAAAAGTGGAGGAATCCACGTAATAATTTTTTGTAAAGGACTCATACCCGTTTCAGCTCCCTTCCACCGTTCATATTGTCATCAAGCTTTTTTATAGACAATCGTTGCCTGCGATTCACCACCCTACACTCCTTTGTTAGTTCCGTGCTGAGGATACCATATCCCTTTTGAAGATATCCTGAGAGATTTTCAGCATAGCGCCCTCTGCAAAGAGTTCATCCAGGGCCTTGTCTAAGGCCTCGGTGAGGGCATCGTTGCCTTTTTTCAAACAAATGCCGAATCTTTCACCTGCCACACCTTGCCAGACGATTTCAAAGGGACTGTCTGGAGAGGCGATGTAATTAAAGGCCACCAGACTGTCACAGACCACTACATCGACCCGGTGGTTCCGCAGTTCATCAAAACAATTGAGCACCTTATCGTATTCATAGGGCGTGAATGCGACGCCCTTTCCTGCCAAACCGGCCATGTAAATATCCGAGGTAGTCTCCGCTTGATAGGCAACCCCCAGACCCTCGGTTTCTTCAGGATTCCGGGCTGTTACCAAAGAACCTTTCAAGAGCACCATGGCCTGGGTATTTCCGATGTAGGGCTTAGTAAAGTTGTGCATTGCCAACCGCTCTTCGGTGATGGCTACCGCAGACATGATGATATCGTACTTACCGGTGTTCACCCCTGCAAAGATACCGTCCCAGGCGGTATCCACAAACTTGGCTTTGAGCCCTAATTTACCTGCCAGGGCCGTGGCCACCTGGACATCAAAGCCGATGGGGGTCTTGCCGTCGATATCGAAGTATTCCATAGGAGGATAGCCGATTTCCATCCCCACCGAGAGTACCCCTTGTTCACGGGTTAAGCCCCCAGACCCCTGTTGGTTGGAACCACCCGCAAACACCCCACTAATCACGAGCAGCCCCCAGGCTGCTATAAGGACCATTTTTGGTCGTTTCATCGTTTTTCCTCCTGGTTATCCTAGGAATTTATGAGGCTTTGGCCTAAACCGTATAATCTTGCAAATCCCCAAAGGCCCCTAAGACAACCATGTTTCCAGTATGATTTAAGGAGTATACCATTTTATCTTTTTTTCTGTCAATCAAACAGGGAGATATAATAGTATGTTTATACAATATTTTTGGATAATTTGAATATATATACTAAAGGCAAAAACCGCTTCATGAGTGAAGGGACGATTAGGTCCCCTGGATAAGACAGAACGCCAGGTTGTATCCTTTACAGAACTTCAAAATCGTTGTACCGTAAATATCTAAGCAAAAAGGAGCAACCGCATGATTGATTTGACCATTAATACATCGGTTCTGGAAAAGAACCTGCGCAAGGCCAAAGAAAGGGGGGTCATCATCCCCACCTTCGCGCAATTGCAAGATCCTAGGCAGATTCCCGGGGTCATCAAGGAAAAACTGCAAAACATAGGGCTGTGGGATGTGGATCCCCTAAATCTCTTCAGAATAAGCTGGAAAAATGAGCCTAAAGCATCTGGCGGGCTTTATGGAAAGCCTAATACGATTGAACTGCCCCAGAGCCTCACCGGGGTACAGGCCCGGATCATCTGTATGGTGGGGAAGTTTTTTCCCACAGGCTGCCACAAGGTCGGAGCCGCTTTCGGTTGCCTGGTGCCCCGATTGGTAACCGGACAATTCGACGCCTCAAGCCAAAAAGCGGTTTGGCCTTCCACCGGTAATTACTGCCGGGGCGGGGCGTTCAATTCCAAACTCTTGGCGGTTGATTCAGTGGCAATCCTCCCTGAAGGCATGAGTCGGGAACGGTTTGACTGGCTAAAAAAGATAGCCGGAGAAATCATCGCCACCCCAGGTACCGAATCAAATGTAAAGGAAATTTTCGACAAGACCCACGAGTTAAAAGCTACCCGTCAAGATGTGCTGATCTTTAATCAGTTCGAGGAAATGGGGAACTACCTCTGGCACTACCAGGTGAGCGGCAGGGCTATTGCCGAAGCCTTTGAGAATATCAGCGATACCGAGGCTAAGTTTGCCGGGGTCTGTCTTACCTCCGGTTCTGCGGGGACGCTGGGGAGCGGGGATTACCTCAAACAGCGTTATCCCCTGAGTAAACTCGCCGTAGGTGAGGCGCTGCAATGCCCGACCCTTCTTACCAATGGATTTGGCGCACATAGGATCGAGGGTATTGGGGACAAGCATGTGCCTTGGGTACACAATGTGAAGAATACCGATATGGTCATTGCTATTGACGATGCAGACCCTATCGCGCTGTTGCGGCTATTCAATGAGGAAGCAGGTAAAGCATATTTAGTGGACAAAGTAGGGTTAAGCCCTGAGCAGGTGGAGACCCTCTCGTATATGGGAATTTCCGGTATTGCCAATATGTTGTGCGCCATCAAGTTTGCCAAGTATTATGAACTGGGCCCCCATGATGTGGTGGCCACGGTGCTCACTGATTCGGTGGAGATGTACCAGTCCCGGCTTGAGGAACTGCAGCAGGAATACGGGACCTATCAGCCCCAGGATGCTGCGCTTGACTTTGGGAGGAGCTTACAAGGTCAGAGGACCGACTTTATGCGGGAACTCGGCTATAGGGATCGCAAGCAATTGCATAACCTGAAGTACTACACCTGGGTGGAGCAGCAGGGACGAACGGCGGAAGAACTGGATGACCAGTGGTATCATCAGGAAAAAACCTTCAAGGGAGTGCAGAACCAAGTTGCGGCGATTGACGCACTGATCATAGAGTTTAATAAGCAGACCGGCCTTTTGGCTGGTCTTTAATCAAGGTAACGGGGCAAACCATCAAGGTAACTGCCCTGTTTGAAACAACACGATGGACAAGGAAAGCAAAAGAAATGAAACAGGTGATTGGAGGGGTGTGTATTGATTGCGGAGCTGAATATGAAGCCGGGGATCATACCTATACCTGCAGTAAATGCGGCGGCGTCTTAGAGATATGCTATGATTACCGGTATATCAAATCCCAGTTGACCCGGGAGAAGCTCCAGAACCGGAAGGAGTATTCCCTGTGGCGTTATCTGGAGCTGCTTCCTATAGCAGCGGAAAGCAAACTCAGCCCCTTACGGGTGGGTTGGTCGCCTTTGTATCGGGCG